>JBARQF010000146.1:0-2935 GCA_049643605.1 Dehalococcoidales bacterium | reverse complement strand
GCCACGCCGGAGGGCCGTGATACGCTGGTGGACGTGGTAGAGCGCATCTCGGAGCGGGTGTTTATCCCGCTTACCGTCGGCGGTGGCCTGCGCACCACCGATGACATGCGCCGCCTGCTGAAAGCGGGTGCGGATAAGGTCTCCATCAACACGGCAGCGGTTCTTACCCCGGAGCTGATACCGGAGGGAGCGGAAAAATTCGGCAGCCAGTGCATCGTCGTGGCCATAGATGCCAAGCGCCTGGAAAGCAATCTCAGACCCGGGTGGGAGGTCTATACGCACAGTGGCCACAAGCCATCAGGTATGGACGGTGTTGATTGGGCAGTGCGTGCCGTTGAAATGGGGGCGGGTGAAATACTGCTGACCAGCATTGACGCCGATGGCCACCGCGCCGGCTATGACATCGACCTCACCCGTGCCATCTCTGAAGCCGTTACCGTGCCGGTTATCGCCAGCGGTGGCGCCGGGTCACTGGAAGACCTCTACCATGCGCTCGTTGCCGGCAAGGCAGATGCCGTGCTGGCAGCCAGCATTTTCCATTACAGTACTTATTCTATACCGGAGACCAAGAGGTATCTGGCGAAAAAGGGCATACCAGTACGAATTGAGGGGTGAAGTTCAGCCAACTCTACTACTAACTTATGGTATAATTACAGCAAGTTGTTATCACTTCAGGGAGCAGGAGGAATTAATGGCTGATAAGAAAAAAACTGATGCAAAAGAACGCGTGCTCAACATGGTTAAAGAGCATGATATCCAATTCGTCCGGCTGTGGTTCACCGATATCCTCGGTTTCCTGAAGAACTTCGCCATAACGGTCGAGGAACTGGAGGGCGCTCTCGAGGAAGGAATGGGCTTTGACGGCTCCTCAATTGAGGGCTTTGCCAGAATCGATGAAAGCGATATGGTAGCACTGCCCGACCCCGACACCTTTCGTATGCTGCCCTGGCGGTCCCAGGAGCACACTGGCGTGGCGCGCATGTTCTGCGATATCCTTCACCCGGGCGGCGAGCCATTTGAAGGTGACCCGCGATATGTCCTGAAGCGGAACCTGAAGCGGGCGTCGGACCTGGGCTATATCTACTACGTGGGGCCGGAACTTGAGTTTTTCTACTTCCGCGACTCCCAGGGCACAGAATTCCTGGACCGGGGAGGTTATTTTGACCTGACGCCGCGGGATGCCGCCACCGACATGAGAAAGGATACCGTTCTTACCCTTAAAGAAATGGGTATCGGCGTGGAGTATTCTCATCATGAGGTCGCTCCCAGCCAGCACGAAATTGACATGAGGTACACGGACGCTATGACCATGGCAGACAACGTGATGACCTACCGTCTGGTAGTCAAAGAGGTAGCCCTTAAATATGGCGTCTACGCCACCTTCATGCCCAAGCCGGTGTTCGGCGAAAACGGTAACGGCATGCATACGCACCAGTCGCTTTTCACCGGTGACAGGAATGCCTTCTTCGACCCCAAAGACCCCTACCACCTCTCCAAGGCGGCTAAGTGTTTTATCGCCGGTCTGCTGAAGCATGCCCCCGAGATTACCGCCGTCACCAACCAGTGGGTCAATTCCTACAAACGCCTTGTCCCCGGCTATGAGGCGCCGGTCTATCTCTCCTGGGCACGGCGCAACCGGTCCGACCTGGTCCGGGTCCCCGAGTACCGACCCGGTCGGGAGAAGGCCACCAGAGTTGAGTTCCGCTCCCCTGACCCGGCCTGCAATCCATACCTCGCTTTCAGCGTAATGCTTGCCGCCGGGTTGAAAGGCATCGAAAAAGGGTACGAGATTCCGGAACCAATCGAAGAGAACGTCTACACGATGGGCGAAGATGAGAGGCAGCGGAGGGGCATTGGCACATTGCCCGCCAGTCTACTGGAAGCCATCCTGCTTACCGAAAAAAGTGAACTGGTAAGAGAAGCTCTCGGCGACCATGTCTTCGAAGCATTCATCGAGAACAAAAAAATCGAATGGAACCTGTATCGGACACAGGTAACGGAGTATGAGCTGAACAGGTACTTGCCGATTCTGTGATTTTGTCTCCCCGGCTGTCTACTAAGGCAAAGGGTGAACACGCACCGATTTCGCATTGGTATGGCCCCAGAGCAACCCGACCGCTTGCTTTTAGCTACTGACCAGTTGGAAATGATATAATAGCAACAGTCTATCTGACAAAAGGGAGCCGACATGGCACAGGCATCGACTTTTGAAACGGAAAGAAAAGTAATCGCCATCCTCAAGGTCCTGAGCGAATCTACGGAGCCGCTCGGGTCAATTCATATTGCCCGGGAACTTGAGCGACACGGCATTTTCCTGAGCGAAAGGGCGGTCAGGTATCACCTCAGGATAACCGATGAGCGCGGCTACACGCAGCCAATGGGCCACGATGGCCGAATGCTGACCGAACACGGCCTTGAAGAACTCAAGATGGCGCTCGCCCCGGAGCAGGTCGGCTTCATCCACGAAAAACTTGAGCTGCTCGCTTTCCATACCACTTTTGACCCGAAAACTCGTGCCGGACAGATTCCTATAAACACCTCAATCATTGACCAGGCCGAATTTAAGAAAGCAGTGGATGCCATGAGCGAAGCCTTCCGTGCCGGACTCGGTGTCAGCGACCTCGTTGCCACTGCGTCTGAAGGGGAGAAACTGGGTTCGGTGGTCGTTCCCAAGGGAAAGATTGGGCTGGCCACTGTTTGCAGCGTGGTTATCAACGGTGTCCTGCTAAAAGCGGGCATTCCCACAGAATCAAGGTTTGGCGGCGTGCTTGAATTAAGAGACTCCAAAGCAAGGCGTTTTGTGGCCATTATCAACTACGCCGGCACCTCACTGGACCCATCCGAGCAGTATATCCGGGCTAAAATGACCACGGTTGGTGAAGCCGTCAGGACCGGCCACGGTAAAATACTGGCCAACTTCCGCGAAATACCGGCT
>JBARQF010000145.1:0-6448 GCA_049643605.1 Dehalococcoidales bacterium | reverse complement strand
AGGCCCTTCCGAGCTGGCCGGGAGTTTGTGCAACATACAGCAAAGATACTATACTGGAAAATGAAACAGTTGCAGTCTGACCAGCGATACTAAATTCAAAGGAGTCGCATTGATGAAAGATACAGGTGTTCCGATGCCAAATCGGGAGCGGTTCCGCGACCTGTGCCTCGGCAAAAGGCCGGGGGATGTCCCGATTTTCGACTGGTTCAACAAGTACTGGTCGGAGACACCGGAAGTCTGGGTCAAGCAGGGCGCACCGAAGGAAATCCTGACCGCAGACGGTAACCGTGACTATTTTCAGCTCGACCGTATTTACAGCACCCAGGAGATTGTCTGTGGGGTAAACCGAGCCGACCTCAAAGATGACCCCTCCCAGCAGGGTCCGGGGCATTACCTCATCACGCCGCCGGTGGTGCCCGTCTTTGAACGGAAGGTCATCAGCGAGGACGAGAGACACCGGGTTGAAATCGCCTTTGGCGGGCAGACGGTGGAGGTCAACAAGGAACACCCTTTACGTATGCCCCATTATTTAGACCATCCGGTTAAGGACAGGGCTTCCTGGAACGAGTACAAGAAACGGCTTGACCCGCACACCCCGGAGCGCTGGCCGAAGGACTGGGACGCCTATGTCAAACAGCATAACAGCGAAGATACGCCGGTGCTCCTGCTCTTTTCCGGCTTTTTCGGCATACTGCGGGAGTGGTCGGGACTGGAGCGGTTGCTCTACTGGTTCTACGATGACCCGCAGCTGGTCGAGGACATGATGGACCAGGTGCTCTATCTGGTCATGGAGGTGGCCAAGCGGGCTTTGAAGGACCTGCGGGTTGACTTTGTCCGCTTCTGGGAGGACATGGCTTACAAGGCCGGCCCCCTCATTTCCCCGGCCATGTTCAGTAAGTTCATGATACCGCGCTACAAGGTAATCACCGACTTCCTGCACAGCCAGGGAATCGACATTATCCACCTGGACAGCGATGGCAATATCGACGAACTGATACCTATCTGGCTGAAGGAATGCGGAGTCAATTTCCCCTGGCCGATTGAGGTGGCGGCCGGCATGGACGGCATTGCCCTGAGAAAGAAATTCGGCAAGGAACTCATTCTGGGCGGGCATATTGATAAGCGGTCTTTTATCAAGGGTAAAGACGCTTTGAAGGAAGAGGTAATGCGCAAGGTGCCGTACCTCTGCGAGACGGGCGGCTTCTTCCCCGGTCTGGACCACGCCATTCCACCGGATGTTTCCTTTGAGAGCTTCAAGTACTTCATCAATCTGCTCCGGGAGATTGCCGGGCGGGACAGGCTGCCCGATTAAAACAGTCGGTTCTGGAGGTAATATTATGTTAATTGTTGCCGAGAGAATTAACTCGTCGCGCAAGTCAATCAGCGAGGCGGTAAAAGCCAGAGACGCCGATTTTATCCGCAACGAGGCCAAGTCTCAGACCGAGGCCGGCGCCCGGTATATCGATGTAAACGCCGGCAGCTTTGTCGGGCAGGAAGCGGAGTACCTGTGCTGGCTGGTAGAGGTCGTGCAGGGGGCCACTGAGTTACCGCTCTGCCTTGACAGCCCGGACCCGGCGGCCATCGCCGCCGCCCTGAAGCTGGTGAAACAGCCGTGCCTGATAAATTCCATCACGATGGAGAAACAGCGTCTGGATGGACTGCTGCCGCTTATCAAACAGTACGGGACGAGAATCGTCGTGCTGTGCCAGAGTGATGCCGGCATGGCCGGCACCGTTGCGGAAAAGGTAGATGTTGCCCGCCAGATGGTCGATATACTGACCAAGGAAGGGGTGGCGCCGGGAGACATTTTCATTGACCCGCTCATTTACCCCATCGCCACCGACACTCAATCGGCGGTCGCCGCGCTCGGTGCCATCAGGGAAATCACCGCGCAGATGCCGGAAGTGCACACCCTCTGCGGGCTGACCAATGTCTCCTTCGGGCTGCCGGTGCGGAAACTGATTAACCGCACCTTTCTGGTCGCGGCCATGTCCCAGGGGCTCGACTCGGCGATTATTGACCCCACCGACCGTGAGCTTATGGCCGGGCTGGTGGCGGCGGAAGCGATTCTGGACCGGGACAAGTTCTGTGCCGGGTACATCACTGCCTACCGGCAGGAGAAGCTGTCATAGATGAAGGTTAACGTTCGGGTCATTCCTCCGGACAGGGAACTGAAGCTGAAGGCAGGCGATAACCTGCGCAATGCGCTCATTGAGGCTGGAATCCCCCTCGATTCACCCTGCGGAGGGCAGGGCACCTGTCTTAAGTGCAAGGTGCAGCTTTCCGGGGTCAGCCGGAAATACACGCAACTGGAGCAGGAGAAGCTGTCCCGGGAGGAACTGGACGGGGGCTGGCATCTTGCCTGCCAGGTCGCGGTGGAGGAACCTGGCGAAGTCCGCCTTCCCGAGATGGAGATTTCGCGGGCCAAGGCAAGCTTCGGCCTGCTTGGAGAGGAAATTCCCCTGCAGCCCGATGTCCGGAGCCTTCCTTTCGAACTGAGCAAGCCCTCGATAAAGGATCAGCGGGCGGACTGGAATCGCCTCGCCGAATATCTGGAACAGCCAGCCGCCGGGCCGGTAAGCATCGGACTGCCCTTGCTGCGGGAGCTGTCTGCCAACCTCAGGGAATGGAATTTTTGCGGGGGGGCGCTGGTGGTGGGGAACGAGGTGGTGGCGCTCGACCCGCCCGGTTCAGCCGGTGACATACTGGGCATGGCCATAGATATCGGCACCACCACGCTGGCGGCGGCGCTGGCGGACCTGGCTACGGGGAAAGTGGTCGCCCTTGACGCGGAACTCAATCCTCAAATTAACGTCGGTGCCGATGTTATTTCACGTATCATGTATGCGCAGGGTTCTTCCGAAAAGCGGGAAAGCCTGCAAAAAGAACTGGTCAAGGGACTCAATCAGCTGATTTTGCGGCTGTGCCGGAACTCCCGCCGGGAACGAGGCCGTATCTTCGAGGCCACGGTGGTGGGCAATACCACCATGCTCCACACGCTGCTGGGGCTGGAGGCCAGAAACATAGCGCTGGCGCCTTACGTCGGGGGGCTGAACCAGTCGTTCGACCTGTCGGCGGCAGAACTCGGCTTGCAGATTCATCCCGGGGGAAAGGTGCACATCATGCCGTCGATTGCCAGCTTTGTCGGTGCCGACACCGTGGCGGTAATCTTGGCGGCGGGGCTGCACCAGAGCCGTGTTCCCAGGCTAGCTATTGACATCGGCACCAACGGTGAGGTGATGCTGGCGACCGAGAAAGGTGTCCTGACCGCCTCCACGGCGGCCGGCCCCGCGTTTGAAGGGGGCCGGATAAAGTACGGCATGCGCGCCGTAAAAGGAGCCATCAGTTCCTTCCAGGCGGCCCCGGCCATGAATTACTCGGTCATTGGCGGCGGCGCCCCGAAGGGCATTTGCGGCTCCGGCCTTATTGACCTGGTGGCGGAGCTTTACCGGGCGGGTGTTCTCGACCGGAAAGGGCGCATTCTCAAGCCGGCGGAGATAAGCACCGGGGCGCTGGCGAAGATGGTGAAGGTTCGTGGGGAGGCGCGGGAATTCGTCATCTTCAAAGATGAAAAAGGAGAAGTCGCGCTGACCCAGAAAGACATCCGTGAACTGCAGCTCGCCAAAGGGGCCATACGCGCCGGAGTTGAACTGCTCATGAAGGAAGCGGGTGTCCGCGCCGATGATATCCAGGAGGTGCTTCTCGCCGGCGTGTTCGGCAACTATATTAACCGTGAAAAGGCGGTCACCCTGGGGCTGATTCCACCTTTCCCGCTCGAGAAAATCCATTTCATCGGCAACGGGGCCATGGATGGGGCATTGCGAGCCCTGCTCAATCTCGAAGAAAGACATCAGGCGGAGAAGATTGCTTCCGAGGCGCGGCATATCGAGCTGTCCGGCAGGCCTGACTTCGAGGACACTTTCCTGCGCTCCCTGTCACTCGACGATTAAAAAGCGGCGTGGCATTGCACCACGCCGCCCTTGGCATTTTCTTATTTTACGTTCCGCCGGTATGCTTTTTACTGTGGCGGCAGGTTCTTGAGCTTGGCTTCCAGCTTGTCGATTTCCCCCTCAACCATGCGATAGCAGTGCTTCTCTTCGGGGAACTTGCCGGTTCGGACATCCTCGATATATTCACCAAAAGCCTTGGTAATAACCTCGGCGAGGTTGGCGTATTTCTTGACGAATTTCGGCGTGAACGCCTCAAAGTAGCCGAGCATATCGCCGATGATAAGCACCTGACCATCGGTGTACATGCCGGCACCGATGCCCAGTACCGGGATGCTGAGCATTTCGGAGATGATTTTGCCCACTTCCGGGGGAATCGCTTCCACCAGCAGGGCAAAGGCGCCCGCCTTTTCAATGGCCAGAGCGTCCTTTATCACTTCCATGGCGGTATCCGCGGTGCGACCCTGCGCTTTGAAGCCACCCAGCTGTCCCGAACTCTGCGGCGTCAGCCCGATGTGGCCCATCACGGACATGCCCCCTTCAACGATGCCTTCAATCTGCTTGATGACCCTGCGGCCGCCTTCCAGTTTGATGGCGTCGACGCTGGCTTCTTTGAAGAACCGGCCGGCGTTGGCGATGGCGTCCTCCCTGGAAACCTGGTAGGACAGGAATGGCATATCGCCGATGATGAAGGTGTTGGGAGCGCCTCTCCTGACCGTCTCGGAATGTTGAATCATCTGGTCCATGGTCATCGGTACCGTGCCGGGCAAACCGTGGACCACCATGGCGGCGCTGTCACCGACCAGTATCATGTCGATACCGGCTTTTTCGCAGAAACTGGCCATGGGGAAATCGTAGGCGGTGAGGTAGGTGATTTTCTCACCCTTCTTTTTCATCTCCACAAAATCGAGAACGGACTTCTTTGGCATTTATTTTTAATCCTCCTTTGGTTACTTTGGCATGGGCACTCGCAGGTCTTTCGGTCCCTGCTTTGATACCTTGAGTTCCGGGTGAACCTGGCTTACCAGTTCGATGATGTTCTTGATGGAGCGGACCTTTTCCCTGCCCAGCTCCGCCAGCATGTCGTCGGACATGCCCCAGGGCATGTACATGCCCAGCCCCGGCCCCGGCTCCATCTTGAAGTAGCAGGGTGAGGCCACGCGGGCGATTTCCGGCGTCTCAAAGATGCGGTTAAAGCCGCCCATTGAGCTCCAGAGCTGAATATGGATGTCGAGAGGGATATCTACCACGCTCCTGATTGAAGCCAGTTCGGGCAGCGTCAGGTCGGCCACGGGGTTGCAGCTGTCTGCCCCGAGAGACTCCACCAGCTTGACACCGGTGGCATTAGCGTGACCAGCGAAGATGGAGACCTTGAAAACGATGTCCTCGGGGAAGTCGCCGTTCTTTTTCATGGTGTTGAGCAAGGAGAGGACGCCCTCGTCCCAGACCAGGAAGCCGCGAAAACCGAGCTCGATGCAGCGTTCAATATCCATCAGGTAATGTCTGATGGAATCCATCCCTCTCATCCTCAGCCCGGAAATGGCTCCTTCCGGAGTGGCAATCTGCCGGCCGGTGTACCAGGTAGGCCTCGGTCCCGGCGTCATAATAACTTCCACCTGGTTGTCGTGGGCGATTTTGGCAAATTCGGCTAATTGTTCGCGGGTGAGCATGGACGCTCCCCGCACCACGGAAATCGAGCGATGAAAGGGCACCCCCTGCTTCTTGGCTTCATCGCATGTTGCCGCCAGGACTTTGGGGGTCTCCATCCCGGAAATCTCCACGCGATAATGCGCGCCGTCCGGGAAGGTTTTGGGTGAGCTTGGCAGGGCAAAAAGGTCGCCACTGGGAAACCCCGCCTTTTCCATCGCCTGCGCTATTTTCTCCATGTATGTACCTCCATCGTAGTTGGGGTTCAGAACTGGTCTCGTTTGAAACCCGATGAAAAGCTTATTATATTGCCCTTTCCTTGTCAAGGAATTTTGCTTTTAAAACTGCCTTTGCCGGAAATACTGACAGAGGCCGTTCAATACACAGCCATCACAGCGGGGGCGCTGCGCCCTGCAAACCTTTCTTCCATGTTCGATAAACAGTACATGAAACGGGTAGACCTTCTCCGGCGGCACCAGGCTTTCCAGCCGCCGATGGGCTTTCTCCACCGTGGTCCTGTCATCGATAATCCCGAGCCTCCTGGCCACGCGGTATACGTGGGTGTCTACCGGCAGGGCCGGCCGGCGCAGAGAAAACAGAAAGACGCAGTTGGCCGTTTTGGTGCCCACCCCCGGCAGCTGCTTCAGCCAGTCCCTGGCCTCGTCCAGAGGGAGTTCATTTAAGAAGTCGAGCTCCAGTCGCCCCCGCTGCTGCTGGATTTCCCCGAGTGCCTGCTTGATGCGTTCCGCCTTGATTTCCCCCAGACCGCCGCTTCTTATGACGTCGGCAATCTCGTTCACGTCAGCCGACACTACATCTTCCCAGCGAGGAAAAGAAGCCTGAAGAGAACGGAA
>JBARQF010000144.1:0-2935 GCA_049643605.1 Dehalococcoidales bacterium | reverse complement strand
GGCGGAACCAGGCATACTGATGACGGACAAACCGATGCGTCTCATATTTAATTTGCTGTACCGCGTCCTCCAGGCTTGTTTCGCCCTTGAGGAACAGGGCTATCTGTTTGTAGCCAATACTGGACATGGCCGGTAAATTAAAATCATACCCCATATTGACCAATTTTTCCACCTCGGCGACCAGCCCCTGCTCTATCATATCATCCACTCTTTTATCTATTCGCCGGTAAAGTTCTTTACGTTCTGTAGTAAGCCCAATTATCAAAGCGCGATAAGGCAGGGTTTTCTTATTTTGGAGTTGAGAGAAGGCGGTGTCCGTCTGGTGGTGCACCTCAAGCGCCCTTATTACCCGCCGTACGTTACGAGGGTCAATTTTTTGCGCCGCCGCCGGGTCAATTTTGGTCAACTCTTCATACAGACCCTGATACCCAACATCAGCAGCTCTTTTCTCGAGGTGACGTCTCAACTCAGAATCCGGCTTCGCTTCCGGCAACTGCCATCCTTCCAGTACCGCCCGTACATACAGGCCACTGCCACCGACCAAAACAGGCAGCTTATCAAGGCTGTAAATTTCCCGTATGGCATCGAAGGCCAGCGCCTGATATTGCGCCAGGCTGAAATCCTGATTCGGATCGACAACGTCAATCAGGTAGTGTCGGATATGTACCCGGTCTTCCGGGGTAGGCTTGGCGGTGCCGATATCCATATACCGATAAACCTGACGACTATCGGCGCCAACGATTTCGCCACCAAACTTTCCGGCTAGATGAATGGCCAGTCGGCTTTTGCCAATGCCGGTCGGGCCAACTATCGCTGCTAAAGATTTCATTTTCTGTTTTTACTGGTAGATGTCTGATTGACAATGCTGATAAACTCGCCGGCTTTAAGGCTTGCTCCGCCGACCAGCGCCCCGTCTATTTCGGGTTGCTGCATGAACTCGGCGGCGTTGGCCGAACTAACGCTGCCGCCGTATAGTATGCGCATTTCCTGAGCGGTCTTTTCCCCGTAGGCACTGGCAATATTTTGACGGATAAAAGCAATCGTCTCCCCTGCCTGCTCACCGGTGGCTGACTTCCCGGTCCCGATAGCCCAGACCGGCTCATAGGCAATGACCAGACCGTCGATGTCTTCTACTCCAGCCAGGGCGGCTCTCACCTGCTCCGCAACTACTATCTCAGTCTTGCCTGCCTCATTCTCCTCCAAACTCTCGCCGACGCACATAATCGGTATGATATCTGCCTGCAACGCCGCCACGATTTTCTTGTTGACAACGTCTCCGGTCTCATGGAAATACTGCCTCCGCTCCGAGTGTCCGATAATAACATACTCACAGAGGTCGGCCACCATTAAAGGTGAAACCTCGCCGGTATAGGCACCTTTTTCGGCAAAGAACAGGTTCTGCGCACCAAGTTTGATAGCGCTTCCGGCAAGCAGCTCTTTTACCGGCGCCAGCGAAATAAAGGGTGGACAGACTACTTTCTCCACGCCGGCTATTTTTTCCAGTTCCTCTTTCATTGCCTTGACCAGTTCCAGAGCTTCATCCACGGTGGTATTCATCTTCCAGTTGCCAGCAATTAATGGTGTACGCATTATCTTCTCCTAAATCAGCTTATCTCAGCTATTTTCTGTCCGGCAGTGCCGCCACACCCGGCAATTTATCTCCGCTCAGGAACTCCAGAGAAGCCCCGCCTCCGGTGGAAACAAAAGTCATTTTCTCCGCCAGGCCCATATCGCCAACCGCCTCGGCAGTGGAGCCCCCACCAATGACCGTCATCGCCTCAAGTCCGGCCAGCAGTTTCGCCAGCTCCTGAGTGCCCACGGCAAACTCGGGGATTTCGAATATTCCCATGGGGCCGTTCCAGAATATTGTTTTACATTTCTGCAACTCTCGACTGAAGTTGTCTATTGTCTGCGGCCCTATATCCACAATTAGCTTTTCCCCGGGTATCTTTGTCGTCGGGACAATTTCCGTTCTCGCCCCATTGCTTACTTCGTCGGCAACCACAAAGTCCACCGGTAGCATTAGGTTGACTTTCTTTCCCCGTGCCAGTTCCATTAAGTGGCTGGCAGTGTCCAGCATATCCGCCTCGACCAGAGACTGCCCCACTTCATATGATTCTGCCTTTAGGAAAGTCGCCGCCATGCCACCCCCGACCATGATATAGTCCACTTTATCCATTATGTTTTCCAGCATGCTAACTTTATCACTTATCTTGGCTCCGCCGAGCAGAGCCGCGAATGGCTGCGCCGGGTTTTCCAGTATCTTCCCCAGGTTTGCCACCTCTTTTTCCATCAGAAAGCCAGCCGCCGCCGGCAGGTACTCCGCGATGACCGATACCGAGGCGTGCGCCCGATGCGCCGCGCCAAAAGCGTCATTGACAAAGACATCACCCAGACGGGCCAGGGCCTGTGCAAAGAGTACGTCTCCTGCCTCCTCTTCCCTATGAAAGCGAAGGTTTTCCAGCATGAGAACATCACCGGCTTTCATCGCGGCCGCCATATTCTCCACGTCAGCGCCAATACAATTCGGGGCCATGGCGACCGGCTGCTTGAGGATTTGAGAGAGGCGCCCGGCAACCCTATTCAATCTCAAGTTTTCAACCACTTTTCCCCTGGGGCGACCCAGGTGGGACATCAATATCACCTTTGCGCCGCGGTCTTCAAGATATTCAATCGTCGGCAGGGCGGCACGAATACGGTTATCGTCCGCTATATCCCCTGTTTTTTCGTCCATGGGCACGTTAAAGTCAACGCGAACCAGCACGCGCTTGCCTTTTACCTCTATATCCTTCACCGTAATTTTATTCATCGGTTACACCTGGGGGAAAAGTATCGATATTTGCTCGGAAATCATACCACTATGCTTCCGCCACCACATCTTCACCCCAAACCCAACTAGCTTGCGGGCTTTATCTTGCTCGCCCCGGCGGAACGC
>JBARQF010000143.1:0-5053 GCA_049643605.1 Dehalococcoidales bacterium | reverse complement strand
AAATACAATTGACCCAACGCTGTATCTCAGTTAAAATATCTTGGGCACTTTCACTATTGCCTTCCTCTATTTCTTTAAGAAAATCGTATGTTAACTTAGAAATATTAGTAGCAGCCATTTCTGCCCCAACTTGCCGCCCTGTTTCCCCACCACCACCTGCAAAACCATGTTGTTCTAATACCTTTGCAGCATCTTCAGAGGAAGGTCTAAAATCACTTAGGAATTGAACTAATTCTGGTATATTCTTTCTATAAGTCTCACGATATTCCAATATTCCCTCAATAAACTCTAAACCTGTATTCAGGGTGCTGCTGAACCTTTCTTCCTCAACCCCAATCAGCTTGAGAGCGAATTCCTGCCGCTGCTCTATCTCCGGGTATACATGCCTCATATGTTCGATGGTTATCCTGGCTATCTCGGTTAGGAATGGCTTCTCCAGTTCCAGTCTCCTACCAAACAGGGCGGCCCGACGCAGCAGTCGCCGCAGGACGTATCCTCTGCCCTCGTTGCTGGGGATGACACCATCGGCAATAAGGAAGGTGATGCCACGGCCATGCTCGGCAACCACCCTCATGGCAACATCGGTCTCTTTATCAACCCCGTACTTCTTACCGCACAATGCCGAAATACATCCCAGCAGAGGGGCAAACAGCTCGGTCTCATAAACCGAAGTCTTGCCGGCGACTGCCGCCACCGTTCTTTCCAGTCCCATGCCGGTGTCAATATTTGGCTTGGGCAGCGGCGTCCGATTCCCGGCCTCATCCTGGTTGTACTGGGTAAAGACCAGGTTCCATATCTCGGAAAAGCGACCGCACTCGCAGTTCGGCTTGCAGTCAGGCTTACCGCAGCCAACATCTTCGCCGAAGTCGTAATGCAGCTCGCTGCAGGGCCCACACGGCCCCGTGTCGCCCGCCGGGCCCCAGAAGTTGTCCTCCTCACCGAATCTCAGGATTTTATCTTCAGGTACGCCGATGTCCTTCCAGTACTGTAAAGATTCGTCGTCATCAAGATATATCGTGGCCCAGAGCCGCTCCGGGGGCAGTTTCAGTCGCTCGGTGACGAACTCCCACGCCCAGGCAATAGACTCTTTCTTGAAGTAATCGCCGATGCTGAAGTTGCCCAGCATCTCAAAGAAGGTGAGGTGGCTGGCATCACCGACCGATTCTATATCGGTCATGCGGAAACACTTCTGACACGAGGCAAGGCGGGGGTTGGACGGGATGGCCTTGCCCAGGTAGTAGTCCTTGAACTGCACCATGCCGGCACTGGTGAAGAGAAGGGTGGGATCGCCATGCGGAATGAGAGAGGCGCTGGGAACAATATCATGCCCTTTCTCAGCAAAAAACTTCAAGTACGCATCTCTTAACTCATCGCTGGTCATCGATTACTCCTGACACAAAAACCGAACGAACGGTTGATTACTTGATTTTAGGTGTAAGACGCCGTAGCTGTCAAACGAAGGCTACACTGCCTGAACTTTTGCTCCCTGACACAGCTCCGCAATCAGAATATTCAGGGCAAGCTCGGCGTTATATCTGCCCGTCTTTATGGCCAGGTCAGTCTCCAGAAGCCGGTGATATACTTCTTTAAGCCGTGCCAGCGAATACCGGCTGGCCTGCTCCAGTGTCCGCCGCAGGATGAACGGTGAAGTCATCTCAAGCCGACCCATTATTTCTGACTCAGGCCGGCGCTGATTTTTAAGCTCTTTCACGCGGACAACGAGTCGTAACTGCCGGGTCAGCATGACCAGCAGATAGGCCGGCGAGGCTCCCCTTTGCAGCAACTGCTCGGCCAGCTTTTCGGCCATACCCCCCCTGAACTCAAGAATGGCATCAACCAAATTAAAGACGCTGCCTTCCTGAACGTAACTCACCACCTGTCTGACATCATCGGCCTCAATCTGCCTGCCGCCGGTAAATAGAACCAGCTTGTCAATCTCACTGGCCATTACCCAGAGATTGCTGCCGACGTAACTGGTTAAAAGGCCAACTGCCGACTGGGATATGCTGCCGCCGCTGTCCACCACCCGCTTATTTATCCACTGATTTA
The DNA here is from genome assembly GCA_049643605.1 of Dehalococcoidales bacterium. Classification (GTDB taxonomy): domain Bacteria; phylum Chloroflexota; class Dehalococcoidia; order Dehalococcoidales; family RBG-16-60-22; genus E44-bin89. The sequence goes on along the minus strand of JBARQF010000143.1, from coordinate 3,004 downwards.
ATTTCTCTTTGTCCAGCAGTGGAAATGACTTCACCTTCGCCTTTGCCGAGAGTGCGCCCAGCAGAGGATTTTTATTGCTTATCTTGCCGTCCACCAGCACCGCCACGGTGCTATCAGGTATTGCCGCCAGGTAATCGGCCAGCGACCGGTGGTCACTCTGCCGGTTTGAGACGCTGGCGGTCTTTTTGCGCCGTCCGGACTTCGCCCTGGCTTCAAAGCGTCCCAGCAGACCCTGAATAATAACCAGTCGCTTCTCGGCGAGAAAGGGCATGACATCGGCCACGGACCTGAGATGGTCGATGGTTGCCTGCGGTGCGTCGAGCACGGTGGTATTGGTGGCCAGAGCCGTCTCATCACCGATGGTGCTTTTTATTTCATTCAGCGCCAGTTGCCGGGAGAAATCATCTTCACCATAAAGGATATAGAGCAAAGGCCAGCCCCTCCAACAATATTTGCCCCCCAATTCTACCATAACCGAATATCCTATTGAGAAATTGTCCCGCAAAGAGTAGACTTTATATCAGTTAAACGATATCCGGTTGCTACTGCTTAAGTTAAGAGGTGCACGAATGTCGGAGAGACCTGACGAACTGAAGAGGCTGGCTGAAATCGCCGCCGATATGAAACTGCCGGCTGACATCAGGAAAAAAGCCATAGAACAGCTGGGGGTTATTTCCACCCATGATGCCTTACTTGCCCTGCTGGACATCGCCGCCAATGAGAGCCTGATAGCGAAGGAACGGGACCTCGCTCTGAAGCAGGCCAGAGAGGTGATTAAAAAGACGAGCCCGCAGTAATCAACGCTGCCACCTGTTGACATGCGGTTGGACTGATGAGTATTGACGTCGGCATCATCGGGCCGGGTAAAAGCGGTAAAACCACCATCTTCAATGCCCTCATCGGAGGCAAGGCCGACACCGGAAGCTTCGCCGGCGATGGTATGGACGCACATATCGGCGTGACCAAAGTCCCCGAGCCACGCCTCAAGACGCTGGCTGACATGCTGCAACCCAAACGCGTGGTCCCCGCCGAGGTGCGTTATATCGACGTCGGTGCTTCTTTGAAGAGCTTGGTAACCGGCAAGGGCATTGGCGGCGAACTGCTCAACCATCTCAGCAATGCCGATGCGCTGATTAACGTGGTCCGGGCTTTTTCCGATGACAGCGTGCCCCACCCCGAGGGCAGCCTTGACGTCGAGCGTGACATCACCACCATGAACCTGGAACTCGTCTTTTCTGACCTGGCCATCATCGAACGGAGGCTGGAACGAATCGAGGTGTCCCTGAAAGGAGCCAAGCCGCCGGAACGTCAGGCCATCCTCCACGAGCAGGAAACCATACTGAGATTCAAGGCGGAACTGGAAAAAGACATACCCATACGGTCATTATCGCTGGCCGCAGCCGATGCTCGAATGCTCGCCGGCTACCAGTTTCTCACCGCCAAACCGCTGCTTATAATTGCCAATATCGGAGAGGAACAGCTGCCCGGGGCAGCCGACCTTGAAGCGGAACTGAACTCCCGCCAGGCACAGGAGAGATGCCGTATCATCGCCCTTTGCGGCAAGCTGGAAATGGAGTTCGGCCAGCTGGATGAGCCGGCGGCCGCAGAATTTCGCGCCGATTTCGGCCTGACCGAATCCGGGCTTGACCGCGTTATCAAACAGTCCTACGAGCTGCTGGGGCTGGTCTCCTTTTTTTCCACCGCCCACGGTGAAGTCAGGGCCTGGTCCGTTCCGCACGGCACCAGCGCGGTGAAAGCCGCCGGTAAAATCCACTCTGACATGGAACGGGGGTTCATCAGGGCCGAGGTCATCAGCTTCGCCGACCTGGTCAAATGCGGCAGTATGCCCGAAGCACGCAAACAGGGACTGCTCAAGCTGGAAGGGAAAGAGTATGTCGTCCGGGATGGCGATGTCATTACCTTCCTGTTTAACGTGTAGCACTGTTACCGGACGCTTTCAGGTTGCCGGTGCCCGCCCGGCGGATAATGAGCTGTAACCCGTCCTGCCCCACCACCGTGACCGCCTCCCCGATATCAACATCGCCATCGATTGATTTCGCCCCCCAGCGCTCGCCCTTAATCATTACCTGGCCTTCCGGGTTTAGCGGGCTTCTCGCTTTGCCCCTCATCCCCACCATCGTGGGCAGGCCGACTGTCGCCCGCTGCCTCAGGACGTGAGTAACGAAGATGAAACTGGTGATGGCGAACACCGCCCAGGCTACCATCACTGCCACCAGCACCCACATTGGCACATAAATATCAAGCTCCGGCAACGCCCAGCGCCATATGGCGTAGAAGGCAAACTCCTCCACCAGGGTGCTGACAACCGCTATTATTAACCTTGCCGTGGTCATTTTCCTGTCCTGATTAATTATAGCAGGAGGGAGAGAGGGAAGACATATTAAATTCTTGGTTCTAAATGTGGTGGTATAATTAAATATAAAGATAAAAGCGAGCAGACCACGTATACTACGAATTACACCAACAATGCCATCACTTTCACAGATTAGGATTAAACGATGAAAGCGAAAAAATGGATTATCAGCTACTATTTGATTGCTTTCCTAGATATTTTAGGTCAGAAAGATAAGATATTAAGCATAACTCACCCACCCTCAACAGTAGAAGAACAAAACAAAGCAGTTGATGTTCTAAGGGATACAGCTAATTATGTGGTTGGACTTAGGAAAGGCTTCTTGGATTATTTTAATACACATAATCGCCCTACGGGTATTTTAGATGTTCTAGCACCAGAGCAACGAGCCGAAGCCGAACAATTACGTCGTTGCCATGCAGAAGTCAGAGGAGTATCCGACTCAATTATTATCACAGTGCCCCTTTCTTACGGAACCGATTACTGCACACCATTGAATGGCATTCATGCAGCACTATATGGGATTTGTGGAATATTCTTGGCTGCCCTTGCTTGCCATAAGCCTTTTAGAGGTGGCGTAGATATAGGTTGGGGAGTACGATTGCCTCGTGCTAGGAAGGAAGTATATGG
>JBARQF010000142.1:0-1816 GCA_049643605.1 Dehalococcoidales bacterium | reverse complement strand
CCCATACGCGCTCCAATCCTTTGCCCCCGGCCCCTCGTTAAAGCCCATCTGCAAAACGGCCCCGCGTTGCGGTGTTTCAATGCGCTCTTTCTTCCTACCGCCGCCTGCCAAGCAAAGCAGGCACAAGGCTATGATTCCAAGTTTCTTCATGGTGTGTTGATCCTCACTTCCACCTTGCACTGGATTGAATTGCTGTGGCTGCTGAAAGCATCGGCACGGACATTCAGCCCGTAGTTGGTCCGCGCACCGCCATCCTCTGTCCAGTTCGGCAAGGTGTTGGTCCAAGTAGCAACGCCGATATCAGCCGCCGCGAAGTTGTACCAGTTCCACGCTCCCGCCGTAGTGGATACAAGGTTATTGGTCGCAAACGTGTTGCCTTTGGTGTCATCAATCAGGATATTCACCTTGTTGGTGAGTGGCCCAGTCGAGCTTGAGCGCACACCGATTGCGAGAGATTCCACGGCAAGGGACGTGTCACGCTCAAATGTAAACTGCCCGTAGTAGTACTTGCTGTTGAGAACTGTCTGGGAACAATAAAAGCCATCTCCCGACAGGCTGTTGTTCGTTGCGTTGGCTGTCGAATAGCCGGTCCACACGACATTGTTGGTCCCTGTCCCAAGGCTACCCTCGCCCACTTCATCGCCACCCCAGTCGCCTGTGCCGATCATGTACGTGTGGGCAGACGAACCAGCCCCACCAGCCGCCGCCCAACCCTCTGCCGCTGCCGTGTCCATGACGTACTTGGTTGTTGCCGCTGCCGAGTTGCTCGAAGAGGCCGATTCAGTTGCCATGTTGGTTACGGAAAACCCGCCAGCGTTTGCGTCAGCGGTCAGAGCATTGTCACCATTCAAGTGCCACGACAACGGGTCTATCTCTGCACCCGATCCGGCATTACCCTTGAAGTGGGATTTACTCGTGCCCTCTGTATAGATGTTGATAGTCGGCGTTCCTGACGAGACTGTTGCCTTGAGCTTGATAGCCCATCGTTCGTCTACGGTTGTAACCACGTTTGTCGGCGCAACAATTGTCAGGATGTATTTCGTCTTCGTCGTAGTCAATGCCGCCGTCTGAGGAGTGTCGTCAATCTCAAACCTGTCCACACCCGCAGCACTGGCAACATATAACTCTGCCTTGAATGTTGCCGCGCCCGGTGCGCCCTTGTTCGCGTAAACCTCGACCTGCCACGTTCCGGCCCGTACAGAAGTCAAGGCTGGCTCATTCGTGGGCGTGTAGAAACAGGCAATGTATTCGTTGTTGGTCGTACCCGCGCTGGCTATTGTTGTCTCGTTGCTGCCGCTGTATATCTCATTCATCTCATAGCAGCCCGCAATATCCGAGTCGGTACTGCCGTGGAAATACCATGTCTTTGTCTGTGCCGTGCGGTCATCTATCTGCTGTGATGTAAGATAATGGTTTGTGGCCGTGCCGTCCTCGCCCGTGGTCGTGCCGCGTATGACCGTTGATGTGGTCTGTGCATTGCCAATGACCGCCGTGTTGTTGCCCAGCGGGACAGCACCCGCGCCAATCGCAATCGCGTTCGTGTAGACTGTCGGGGATGCAGAAAAGCCAGCGTTCGCACCGAGGAACACATTGCTCACTCCGCCCGATCTATAGCCTGCCTGATAGCCACCCGCGAAATTGTACGAGCCGGGGGACTGGCGGAGCGCGTTATACCCCATCGCCGAGTTGGACGAACCTGCGGACTCGTAGAGCGCGGAACGCCCCATCGCCGAGTTGTACGAGCCGGGGGACAGGTGGAGCGCGGCATGACCCACCGCCGAGTTGAACGAACCGGGGGACTCGCGGAGCGCAAGAT
>JBARQF010000141.1:0-9417 GCA_049643605.1 Dehalococcoidales bacterium | reverse complement strand
GTTTTAGTGCTGGCCCTGGGCCCCAAGCGCAGTTAGTTATCCATACCAGTAGAAAGTTTTTAATACCCGGTACCAATCTTTGCCTGAACATGAAATATAGGATAGAATATATTACAAATTAACAGCTACGAGGTCATATATGGCGAGATGTCCTAACTGTGGCCAAAAAACAACCGGTAGCGGCGACTACTGTCAGTACTGTCACTATCCAGTACTGGCGGGCAGTCGTGCCAGACAGCGACGGGCACAACTACTTGCCAGGAAACAGGCTGAGGAAGCGGAAAAAAGGGCCAAAAAGGAAGCCGATAAAGCCGCTAGTGAACAGGCCAAGCGTGACGCCGAAGAAGCGAAGAAAGCCCAAGAAGCCGAGAAGCTGGCCAAGAAGCAGGCCGAGGAAGAAGGGAGAAGAGCAAAGATAGAGGCGGAGCGTGAGGCCAGAGAAAAAGCAAAGCACGATGCCGAAGAAGCTAAGAAAAAGCAGGAAGAAGAGAAGTTAGCTAAAGCAGAAGAAATAGAGAGACTAAACAGGCTGGAAGCGGAACGGGAGGCGAAGGAAAAGGTAAAAAGCGATGCCGAGGAAGCGAAACAAGCCCAGGAAGTTGAGAAACTAGAGAAGAAGCCGGCTGAAGAAGAAAGAAGGGCCAAGACAGAGGCGGAGCGTGAAGCCAAGGAAAAGGCAAAGCGTGACGCCGAAGAAGCGAAGAAAGCCCAAGAAGCCGAGAAGCTGGCCAAGAAGCAGGCCGAGGAAGAAGAGAGAAAGGCTAAGATAGAAGCAGAGCGTGAGGCTAAAGAACAGGCCAAGCGTGAAGCTGAAGAGGACAGAAAGATTGAAGAGGAGCAGAAAAAGGCGGTAAAGGAAGCCGAAGAAGCAGAAAAAAGAGCCAAAAAGGAAGCCGATGCTGCTGCCAGAGAAAAGGCCAAGCGCGACGCCGAGGAAGCAAAGAAAAAAAAGGAAGAAGAGAAGCTAGCTAAAGCAGAAGCGCAGAAACTGACCGGGGAGAAGGACAAGGAAGCGGAAAAAAGGATGAGGCAAGAGGCCGAGAAAGAAAAACAGATTATCTATAGCCTTGGTCAGATTGAAAAAGTCTGTGAAGAATTAAAAGCCGGAAAGATGGGCACTAAAGAAGCTCTGGAGAAGCTCAGGGATTTATCCGATAAAATACCGGAATAGTCAGGGGTTTGTTTGCCAAGATGGATTCAAGCCCCTTTTTCAGTAATCAAGCAAAAATACCTGTGTGCTCAGGGGGAGGTTTGAAGGGTTGAGGGAAAGCTTCGGCTGGGAGGCCGGCCGCTCAATTCCCATCTCTTTAAGAAAGCTGTCCACCGGTCCCAGTTCCCGTTTAAGCACCGGCGTTTTGTAATGCATGGGGATAACCACTCTGGGCTCAATCTGGCGCAGCACCTCGGCTGCCGTGGATGCGTTAATGGTGGCGCCTCCACCCACTGGAAGAAGAAGCACGTCCACATCGTCAATTTCCTCCACCTGCTCTGTGGTGAGCACATGGCCCAAGTCTCCGAGATGACATACCGTGATTCCGTCAATTTCTATCAGGTAGACGGTGTTTTTCCCCTTTACTTTCCCTCCATCAGCATCATGAAAGGTCGCGATGCCGATTACCAGGACACCTTTAATTTCATATTCTCCGGGACCGTTGATTATCTTTGGCTCGCCATCTATGCCCTTATCATAAGAATGGGACTGATGCCCATGGCTTATCGTAACAATGTCAGCTGTCGGTTTGCCGAGCGTGTAGCCTAAATCCGGTGGAAAGGGGTCGGTGATTATGGCAGCCTGTTTGCCTCTGAGACGAAAACACGAATGTCCCAACCAATTAATATCCATCCTGCCAAATATATCACAGGCAGGCCTGACGGTCAAGGAAGAAACCATCGCGATATCTGCCCATCAAACTTGACAATTTAAGGGTTAAATGCTAAATTATAAATGATTAGCACTCTCGGGCTTAGAGTGCTAATTGGAGTTAAAAATGATATCGCCGCGTTCGGAAACCATACTGAACCTGATTGTGTCAAAGTATATTGACCAGGCAGTGCCGGTACCTTCCCAGAGCATTGCCCTGGAACCAGCGCTGGGAGTGAGCTCGGCCACCATCCGCAACGAGATGTCGCACCTGGAAAACGAGGGGTACATCATCCGCGCCCACCACTCCGCCGGCAGTGTGCCTTCGGATAAAGGCTACCGCTTCCACGTGGAATCGCTCAAAGATATTTCGCTTTCTGAATCAGAGCAGCGGTTGTTCAGCCACCTCTTTCACCAGGTTGAACGGGACCTGGAGAAGTGGTTGAGCCTGGCGGCCACGCTACTGGCCCAGCAGGCACAGAATATGGCAGTAATCACCATTCCCCGACCGGCGGGCTGTCGGTTCAAGCATATGGAACTGCTGTCCCTGCAGGACACTACGGCGCTTATGGTTCTTGTCCTCCACGGTGCCAGAGTTAAGGAGCAATTAATCACCTTTGATGAGACCGTTCCCCAGTCAAGCCTGACCATTATAGCCAATAAGCTCAATGCCGCGTTCTCAGGGCTGAACCGAGAACAAATTATGGAGAAAGAAAGCGAGTTTTCCCCGACCGAGGAACAGATCAAGGACGTTTTAAGCCATACGATGCAGGACGAGGATGAGCAAGAATATGAAGAACCGTATCTCGATGGGTTTCATTTCATGCTCAGTCAGCCCGAGTTCACACGCAGCGATAGAATGCGCGGCCTCATGGAACTGGTGGAAAAGCGGCGCCTTATCAAGACACTCTTACCGAAAGATCTGGAAAGCCACAAAGTGACGGTTACCATCGGCAGGGAAAACGAGGATGAAACCTTTCACAACTACAGTATCGTGACCAGCAAGTACGGTATCTCCAACGAGGCGGCGGGCACGGTCAGCGTTCTTGGCCCCACCCGCATGCATTACGCGCATACCATTACCACTGTTAATTATCTGTCAAAGATATTGCGCGAGTTGATGTCTGGACTATACTGAAGCCGTCCGGCGATTTCGTGACTTAAGTCATAGGCGACTTTCAAGGAATAAAGTAAGATAGATTATGATGCCATCGGAAGCAGAAGAAAAGCCGAACGCGGACACGGCACCAGAGCTCACTGAAAGTGAGGATATAGAAAGCCTGAGGCAGGAACTGGCCGAGGAACAGGCAAAGGCAGAAGCTAACCTGGCCGGCTGGCAGCGTGCGCAGGCCGACTTCACAAATTTCAAGCGGCGCAGCGAGCAGGAGCGAGAGGAATTCACCCGATTTGTCAATGCCAGCCTCTTGCTCGAACTATTACCAGTCCTGGATGACCTGGAGAGGGCAATCGAGCACGTGCCGGCCAAACTGGCCAGCGCCGCCTGGGTAGACGGCGTCAAACTCATTTATCGCAAGTTCAGCGCCGTGCTGGAAGCGCAGGGGCTCACCCAAATTGAAGCGCTGGGTAAACCATTTGACCCCAACCTTCATGAAGCGGTGAGACAGGAGAAAGGCAGGGAAGGAATCATTATAGAGGAAATACGCAAGGGTTACCAATTGCATGACAAAATTGTCCGCCCAACCATGGTTGTGGTGGGCAATGGAGAAGACTTAGACATGAATAAGGAGGATGAATAATATGGGAAGAGCTGTTGGCATTGACCTTGGAACAACGATGAGCGAAGTGGCGGTGATGCAGGGCGGCGAGCCGGTGGTCATACCATCGGCCGAGGGCGGCAACCTTATCCCATCGGTAGTGGCCGTAAGTAAGACCGGAGAACGTCTGGTCGGACAGATTGCCAAGCGCCAGGCTATCGTCAACCCGGATAATACCATCTACAGCATAAAGCGATTTATGGGGCGTAAGTGGGGAGAGCCCATCGGGCGCGAACTACCCGTGGAAGAGGACGCCAAGCGCAAGACCTACTCGGTAACTAAAGGCAAGAACAACGAAGCCACAGTAAAGATGGGAGACAAGGAGTACCGGCCCGAAGAGATTTCCGCCATGATTCTGCAGAAAATAAAGGCGGATGCCGAGGCCTACCTCGGCGAACAGGTGACCGATGCCGTTATCACCGTCCCCGCCTACTTCAATGATGCGCAACGACAGGCTACCAAGGATGCCGGCACCATCGCCGGACTGAACGTGCTGCGCATCATCAACGAGCCCACGGCGGCATCTCTGGCCTATGGTCTTGATAAGAAGGGCGAGGAGTCGATTGCCGTCTATGACCTGGGCGGCGGCACCTTTGACATCTCAATCCTCGAAATCGGCGAGGGTACTTTCCAGGTCAAATCAACCGCCGGGGATACTCACCTCGGAGGCGATGATTTCGACCAGCGCGTTATAGACTGGCTCAATGACGAGTTCAAGCGCGACCAGGGAATCGACCTCAAACAGGACAAGATGGCATTGCAGCGCCTGAAGGAGGCTGCCGAGAGGGCGAAAGTTGAACTCTCCACTGTCCAGCAGACAGATATCAACCTGCCCTTCATTACCGCAGACGCCAGCGGCCCGAAACACCTGAACTATACGCTTACGCGGGCCAAGCTGGAGCAACTGATTATGGACCTTGTCGAGAAAACTCTGGGACCGTGCAAGCAGGCAATGGAAGACGCCGGCAAGACTAACTCGCAAATCAACGAGGTTATCCTCGTCGGCGGGCAGACCAGAATGCCACTGGTGCAGGAAAAGGTGAAGCAGTTCTTCGAAAAGGAACCGCATAAGGGCGTGAATCCGGATGAGGTCGTTGCCATCGGGGCGGCGATTCAGGCCGGTGTGCTCAAGGGCGAGGTGAAAGAAGTCCTGCTGCTTGATGTTACCCCGCTGCCCCTGGGCATCGAGACCCTGGGCGGTGTGGCCACCTCTCTCATCACGCGCAACACCACCATCCCCACCTCCAAGAGCCAGATTTTCAGCACCGCCGCGGACAACCAGCCAAGCGTGGATATACATGTTCTCCAGGGTGAACGGCCGATGTCCGCTGACAACCGCACACTGGGTCGCTTTATCCTTGATGGCATCCTGCCGTCACCGCGCGGCCTGCCCCAGATTGAGGTCACGTTCGACATTGATGCCAACGGCATCCTCAATGTAAAGGCGGTGGACAAAGGTACCGGCCGCGAGCAGAAGATAACCATCACCGCTTCCAGCGGCCTGAACAAGGAAGAAATAGAAAAAATGCAGAAAGATGCGGAAATGCACGCGGCGGAAGACGACAAGCGACGCGAGGAAGTGGAAGCGCGCAATATGGCCGATACCCTCGCCTATACTGCCGAGAAGACCCTCCGCGACAACAAAGACACGGTACCTGCCGAGCTGAACCAGGAGGTGGAGGCCAAGATTTCCGAAGTGCGCTCGGCGCTGCAGGGCTCCGATGTTGCGGCCATCCAGAAGGCAAGCCAGGAGCTAAACGAGATGATGCAGAAAGTCGGCGCCGCGGTATACCAGCAGCAGCCCCCGCCACCAGAAGGTGAAGCTCCTCCGGAACAGGAAAGTGGCGGCGGAGAAGGTGGTGAGGAAGGCGAAGGCACTGTGGAAGGCGAGTTTAGAGAGGTGTAAGTAAACCCCTAGCAGACGTAGGAGTTCGTTAGCAAAAATGTTAGCAATAATGTATTATTTCTGCGTCTTTCAATAGAAAGATAGAAATAGGGGAGATTAGGAGTTATAATTGATAAGGGGTGTAAAACCGAATGGTTAGCCGTGTCCTATTGTTTTTCCAGACGTAGGAGGCAGACTGCTTGAAGCAGAATGTTAGCTCTCTGGATGACGATAAAATCATCAAGAGAAAAAACTTCTCCTTATTGGGGGGGGTGAATAGCCCTCTATAGAAATTCAAGCTCACGGTTGCCCTCGCTTAATTATCCTTAATATGTTATTGGTGGGGTTTTGAAATATTGGATATCCGTTTCCTGCCAAGATATTTTTGTCGCCGGAGAAGATGCCGCGGCTTTCTTATCAATTTAATGTGGGGTTTTATAACTTCGTAGGATTCGAACCAAGAGGTACGTTCCTTTTCGATTTCTTGCCATTGCTTATTCTTTAGGAGCCGTCCAGGATGGCGGTCTGAAGGTGATAATCTGTGAAAGAGATGAAGTCTTTTTTCATATAGATTCAAACGTTGATAGAAAAAATTAACGACGACATCAACTGCTTGAATACAACGGTCATCCTTGGAGCGCACATGCCAAACCGCAAGATGAGTGCCATGTTTTTTTAATACTTGTTTGAAGGTATAGGTAATCATATTGGTAAATTGATTACGGCGATTTATATCTCCAGCACGTATACTTTTTTGTCGCAGGCGCTTAGATTTAGAAGCATAACGCACTTTTAGGGGTTGGGTTGGCTCTGCTCTCGCCTGACTATCCACTATCATAGTTATCCATTTTTGGTCTTTAGGTATCGGTATTGCAGTTAGGATATTCAAAAATAGCATAGAGTAACGTTCCATATAATTAATTGGAAGTTTTTGTTGTATACGCCGTTTATCTAAGATTACCGTATAAATACGATAGTTAGACTTTTTGGAAATTCGTTTGAAAAAGCGTAAACGAACATCTGGACAATCTTGTAACTCCTTGCTCCCTTTCAGTTCGTCAATTCGTTTGTCAGAATTGTTCATACAACCCGGGTGATGTTTACGAAGGTCAACAATTGCGCGGCTGACAGCTTGAGAAATGGTACTCTTTGACTTTTTGTCTTCAATTAACAAGATAGAAAAGAGCATAAATGGCTCACTACCTGTTTTAAGAGGCAAGCCAAAATTACCACTCTCGTCAATGTAAATATACATTACAGTTTCTTTGGAGAGATTTTACCATTAATAATATTCTATTGTGAGTTTCGACTATTGACATTTAATTAAAAGCTAAAGGGAGTTATAGAGGGGCGCAAGCCCCTCTCATAAACTTCCCCCTCTCCTTTGACACCTCGTAAGGAGAGGGGGATTAAGGGGGTGAGGTAGAAAATAATCTGCCAGCCTGCTTCGCGAAAAGCAGAACAAGACTAGAGAGAGGTTTGACCTCTCTTTATTGATTTTATCCCCTCTGTTAAGATAAAGTCGTATATCGTTGACCGCGTGGAGGAACTACTTGACCAATCTGGATGACATACTGCTCAAGGTGACCAGGCCGGGACGCTATACGGGCGGCGAGTGGAACAGCACCGTCAAGGACTGGGACAGCACGCCGATAAAAATCGCCCTCAGCTATCCCGATGTCTATGAAATCGGTATGTCCAATATCGCCCTGCCCATCCTCTATGACCTTTTCAACCGCCAGCCGGATGTGCTCGCCGAGCGCGCCTTTGCCCCCTGGGTGGATATGGAAGCCGCCCTGAGGGAAAGGGATATCCCCCTCTTCAGCCTTGAATCCAGGCGCCCGCTCCGGGATTTTGATATCATCGGCTTCTCCCTCGGCTATGAGCTCACCTATACCAACGTACTGAATATGCTCGACATGGCCCACATACCCGTCCTCGCTGCGGAAAGGGATGAGAGCCATCCGCTGGTCATCGCCGGGGGCAGCTGCGTGCTGAACCCGGAGCCGATGGCCGACTTCATCGACCTCTTTGTCATCGGTGACGGGGAAGAGATAACCCTTGAGTTTCTGGATGTTTACCGCGAATGGAAGAAGGCGGGCGGCACCCGAAAAAGCGATTTCCTGCGACAGGCGGCCGCCATTCCGGGCATCTATGTTCCCGGCCTGTACCAGGTTGAATATCAGGCCGATGGCCGCTTGAAGAGCTTCACGCCGAACGTACCGGAAGCGGAACCCCGCATCCAGCGGCGCATCATAACCAAGCTGCCACCTCCGGTGACAAGCCCTGTTGTCCCGTACATTGAGGTCGTGCATGACCGCGGTGCCATAGAGATACAGCGGGGATGTACCCGTGGCTGCCGCTTCTGTCAGGCCGGCATTATCTACCGCCCGGTACGGGAGCGCCCCCGGGAAGAAGTGCTCAAGGCAGCGGCAGAAATCATCGGACACTGTGGCTACGACGTAATATCACTGGTCTCACTGAGCAGCGGCGACTATGCCGGCATCGATGAGCTGGTCGCCAGTCTGGCAACCCAGCACCCGAACCTTGCCCTTTCGCTGCCCAGCCTGCGCATCAGCCCTTTCTCCGTCCGCTTGATGGGCGCGCTCCCTGCCCGCAGCCGGACGGGACTGACCTTTGCCCCTGAAGCCGGCAGTGAGCGTCTGCGCCGGGTCATCAACAAGAACATCCCGGAAGACGAACTCCTGGAAACGGCCGCTACCGCCTTTGAACGGGGCTGGACGGGCATGAAACTGTACTTCATGCTGGGCCTGCCCACCGAGACCGCCGAAGATGTCGATGAGATTGTCCGGCTGGTGGGAAAAATCCGTACCGTGGGAAAACAGGTGAACGGAAAGGTGCCGGGCCTCAGGGTCAGCGCGGCCACTTTCGTGCCCAAGCCTCACACCCCATTCCAGTGGGTAGCCCAGGAAGATGAGGCTCAGTTAAATAAAAAACAGGAAATTTTGAGGCAGGGGCTGCGGCGGCTGGGAGCGAAGCTGTCCTGGCAGGACCCGAAGGCAAGTCTGCTGGAAGCCGTTATATCACGCGGCGACCGGCGTCTGGGTACGACAATCTACCGTGCCTGGAAACTCGGCTCCAAATTCGACGCCTGGAACGAACATTTCAATTACGAGAACTGGCAGCGTGCTCTCGCCGAGAGCAGCCTTGACCCCGCCTTCTACGCACGCCGCGAGCGTTCCCTTGACGAACTACTTCCCTGGGCGCATATCGACCCCGGGGTTTCAACCGCCTTTTTGAAGAAGGAATTCCGCTCCGCAACGGAGGGCAAAGAAACGCCGGACTGTCGTTTTGGCGAATGTTACTCGTGCGGAATGCAGCGCTGGCATCCGGACTGCCGGTTAAAATCCAAGGCGATAAGTTAGGCGGCAGTGATGCCGCCATCCGCCGCCAGGGTTTGCCCGGTCACATAGCTGGACATATCCGAGGCCAGGAAGAGGGCCACGCTGGCCATCTCGTCCGGCGAAGCCCAGCGGCCCATCGGTATCGTCGCTTCTATCTCTTTGCGAATTTTGGGGTCCTTCCACTGCAGCGCGGTAAGCTCCGTCATAATCCAGCCAGGCGCGATGGCGTTCACCCGTATATTATACTGGACGAATTCCAGGGCCAGCACCCTGGTAAGCATGATGACGCCCGCCTTGGCAACGCTGTAGCCGACCCTTCCCGGGGTACCCTCAATGCCCCGCACCGAGGAAATATTGATGATATTGCCCCGCTTATGCTCTATCATTACCCTGCCCACCGCCCGTGAGCAGAGGAAGTAACTTTTCAGGTTGGTGTCAAGTACTTTGTCCCAGTCCTCCTCGCTTTGCTCCATTACCGGCGCCCTGACCGCGGCTGCGGCATTGTTTACCAGAATATCAATGGCACCGAAT
>JBARQF010000140.1:0-1781 GCA_049643605.1 Dehalococcoidales bacterium | reverse complement strand
TTGCCCGAGCCCAGCGTTCCCATCTGCGGTGTGCCGCGTTCCCTGGCTCTCCCGCTGACCTTTGACGGGTCCGCCCCGGCCATCTCGCCGTTTTCCTCGGTGTGCTCCAGGTCTTCCGGTCGGCCGTACCCGTGCTCCACCGCCCAGCGGGAGCCTTTCCTCAGCACCTCATTGACATCCCCGCCCTTCAGCCTGATTTTGCCCCTGGAACCAACGCCTGAGGGCACGCTGTTGTACAGGGCGTCCATCAGCGGCTTCATCTTCGGGCTGACCTCGTCCTGCATCAGGTTGGTGCGCAGCAGGCGCACGCCGCAGTTGATATCGAAGCCGACGCCCCCCGGCGATACCACCCCGTCATCCACTCTCATGGCCGCCACCCCGCCGATGGGAAAGCCGTAGCCCCAGTGGATATCAGGCATGGCGAGCGAGTAGTCCACGATGCCGGGCAGGAAGGCGACGTTGGCCACCTGCTCCGGCCCCTGCCCCTCTCTTATTTGCTTTACCATATCGGCATCAGCGTAAATAATGCCGGGCACGCGCATGCCCTGCTTGTAGCTCCTGGGTATACGCCAGCGATAGTCGTCTATTTTTTCCAGCGGTCCGTTCCAGGGGGACATTGTTTCACCTGCTAAACATCCAGAATCACCTGTACCTGATTGTTCTCCCGGTCAATACTCAGCATATGATAGGTGGCTGACTTCACTCCTGTCCTCAACCGATGGCGGGAAGGGTCATACTTTTCACCGTAGCAGGTCGCCTTCAAGCCAGAGCCATCAAAATGTTCGATATCAAATCTCTTCAGCAGCAGCATCTCAACGTCGAAGATATAGAGTAAATAGTTGAGCCATTCGAAGAGCAGGGTTTCCGTATCCTCTTCCCTGAGGTCTACCTTAAGGGGCTCTTTTTCCTGTACATTGCCGAGGTCGGCCATAATGGAGAACAGGCCGTAGGCGGCATTGGCAAAGGCTTCCGCCAGGTCATGCCCGTAGGCGACCAGTCCCATATCAGCGGTATGCTCGATAAGCTCATATCGTTTCATTATGGCTCTCCGTACACATAGTATTATATCGCATAGTAGTGGGGCTATAAAATAGGGAGGTCTTCTTGAATAAAAGCTTAATCCCCTGTATCATTAAAAAGATTGGCATTATTTTCGACAAAGGAGCACAATGACTTTACATAACTACGACGTGAAAGACCAGTCACTGGCTGAATCAGGCCGGCAGCGCATTGAATGGGCGTTCCGGGAGATGCCGGTGATAGGACTGATACGGGAGCGTTTTGCAAAGGAAAAACCGCTGAAAGGCGTGCGGGTTGCGGCCTGTCTCCACGTCACCACCGAAACGGCCAATCTGGCGTTGACGCTGCAGGCGGGCGGTGCGGACCTGATTCTCTGTGCTTCAAATCCCCTGAGCACGCAGGATGATGTTGCCGCCGCGCTGGTCGAGTATGATATACCGACCAGTGCCATCAAGGGTGAAGATGATGCGACCTATTACAAACACATCAATACTGCCATAGACCATAAACCTCAGCTTACCCTGGATGATGGCGCCGACCTGGTGACCACGCTGCATACCAAAAGACAGGAGATGATTGATGACGTCTTTGGCGGAACTGAGGAGACGACCACCGGTGTGATTCGCCTGCGCAGCATGGCGGAGGCAGGCAAGCTTAAATACCCTGTCATCGCGGTGAACGATGCGCAGACCAAATACCTCTTTGACAATCGCTACGGGACCGGGCAGAGCACCATAGACGGCATTACCCGCGCCACCAAT
>JBARQF010000139.1:0-3325 GCA_049643605.1 Dehalococcoidales bacterium | reverse complement strand
GTTTTATAAAGGAGGTATTATGGCAGAGAGTGAAATGAAGGTCGTGGCATGGGAACCATTGAAGGAATTCGCCAAGGAAGTATTTACGCGGGCAGGCATGCCGCCCGAAGATGCTGAAGCTGAAGCCGGGGCACTGATATGGGCCAACCTGCGCGCCGTCGATTCTCACGGTGTGCTGCGTATTCCCTGGTACCTGGACAACATCGAAAAGGGCGTGATGAACCCGAAGCCCAATATTCAGGTTATTAAAGAGACGCCGGCTACGGTGCTGCTGGATGCTGACCGCGCTCTCGGTCCGGTGGTTACCATCAAGGTGGTGAATATGGTGGTGGAAAAGGCGAAAAAGATGGGCATTGGCTGGGCGCTGATACGCAATCTGACCCATCAGGGTGCCCTGGGATATTATTCGCAGATGATAGCGGAGAGGGGAATGGCGGGGATTGTCTTCGTCAGCAACCCGCCGAATATGGCGCCGTTCGGTGCCAAAGTTCCCGGTGTGCACAACAGCCCGATTGCTATTTCCGTGCCGGCAAAACGGCACCGTCCGCTCAATCTGGACATGGCGACCAGCGTGGTCGCGGGCGGGAAGCTGTGGCTTGCCGTGGATAAGAATATGCCTATCCCCGAGGGCTGGGCACTGGACAAGGAGGGTAACCCGACCACTGACCCCAAAAATGTCGGTGCGCTGTTGCCCTTTGGCGGGCCCAAGGGCTCCGGCCTGGCGATGATGTTCGAGTGCCTTGCCAGTGTCATGTCGGGAAACCCGGTGGTGGAACCGGTTTTATTCGGGCGTGAGGTCGGGCCGCCCACCGAAGGCAAGAAAGAACAGGCTGTCGGTGAGCGTTTGAACTATGTCCCCAAACACCTCCAGAACAGCGTGGTCGCGGCCATAGACATCAGTACTTTTACCGACCTGGAGAGCTACAAGGAGCATATCGATAACCTTATCGATGGCATAAAAGCGCTGCCCAAGGCGGATGGTTTCAGCGAGATTTTTGTCCCCGGTGAGCCGGAGGAAAGAAGTTTTATCGAACGTTCTAAAAATGGGATTCCGCTGCCTGAGGGAACCATCCGCAACCTGACGGCCGTTTCGGAAAAGTCTGGCGTTAAATTACCGGCTGGATTATAAGCAGACGGTAGCCAGAAACGCGGTTGGACCTTATGGGTTGAGGGCTATGCCTTCTCGGCGGAATATCTTCTGAAGCTCGCGGCGTGCCAATCTGGTTGGCACGCCGCCTTTTTTCTCCCAGCGCTGCACCGTGGAAAGGCTGACGTGCATCTCCCGTGACATATCCTCCTGTGTCCAGCCCTTCTTTTTGCGCAGTTCCTTCAGTTTCTCTGAAAGCCCATCCATATTGGCCACTTACCTGATAGAAGGTTTCACTTTGTGCAGTATGTGACAGTGTAGCACTTAATGTGCCTTTTTGTCAATACCTGTGACAATTGGCAGAACAATATTTAGAATTTATTTAGAATAATTAATAATTAGCAGGCATTAAAACACGTTCGGGTTGTGTCTTCTGAAAAACAGTCAACTGAAATCAGGAAACGTCTTCTTCCGGCTGGCCATTTGTGCAACTGGCCAGCACGTTTGCACTTGCGCAGAAGTATATTACTTGTGACGCCAGAAAGGTGGTAAATTACGCTTCGGGCGCGGCTCCGATAAGCTCGGGCCATAGCTCTTCAATTGTTGGCTTGAGTTCGGTCATCACGTCGTCAACCGCCTTGACCGCAGTGTCGATTTCCTTCTGGGTCATAGGAGTAGACATAACATAAAGCCCTCTCGACGCCGAGAAGCAACCTCTCTCCAGCATAGCCAGGTAATACAGGTGCAACAGGTCTTTATTTGCTTCCCTGGCTGTTTTACCGTTTATCACTGGCTGGTCGTGGAAGTGGATGTTCTGCAGTGAACCCAGTCCGGTCACCTGTCCCTTGATGTTCAGCCTTTTGAAAATGGCCCGGACGCCTTCGGCGAAAGATTCGCCCAGTTTGTTGATATAATCGACGACATCAGCGTTGAGCTGCTCCATAGTAGCGAGGCCGGCAGTGGCGGTAATCGGGTTGGCGTTCAATGTTCCGGCATGGTAGACCTTTCTTATATCGGGGGAGAACATCTGCATCAGGTCCTCACGCCCGCCGATGGCACCGACCGGATAGCCGCCGCCGATGATTTTGGCCATGGTGGTAAGGTCAGGCTTGATTTTATAAATGCTCTGCACGCCTCCCCAGGCCAGCCTGAGGCTGATTACTTCATCGAGGATGAACAGGATGTCGTTTTCCTGGGTGACCTTGCGCAGGAACTCAAGGTAACCGTCGCGGGGCGGTATCATGCCGGCGGCACCCATCGCTCCCTCGACGATGACCGCTGCCAGCTTGTCTTTGTTTTCCGCGATGGCTTTCCCGGCGGCCTCCTTGTCATTATAGGGGACGACGATAGATTCGCTCTGATTGCCTTTCGATATGCCGGCAGCGTCGGAGGGGAAGACCACGGGGTCGTAGCTCCCATGGTAGCAGCCGTCCGTTTTCAGGAGCATGTCCTTGCCGCTAAGACCTCTGGCCAGGCGTATGCCCATCATTACCGCTTCCGTCCCCGAGTTGCCAAATCTTATCTTGTCCACGGAATCGACCATGTTGCAGACGAGTTCAGACCAGCGCACCACGGCGGGAATAAGTGCTCCCAGTGCGGTGCCTTTCGCCGCCTGTTCCCGCACGGCCGCCACCACCTTGGGATTGGCGTGTCCCAGAATCATCGTGGTGTAGCAGTTGTGGAAGTCAAGGTACTCGTTCCCGTCAACGTCGGTAAAGCGGCAGCCTTCGGCTTTATCTATCCAGAAGGGGTAAGGTTCAAACCAGATTGAGGTGCGGGTATCACCACCCGGCATATGGCGACGCGCTTTCTCCAGTGTTTCTTCAGATTTCCGGGTTCTTTTACGGTAGGTGTCTTCGTATTTCTTGGTGACTTCGGCCAGCAATTGTTCACGGGACATTCTCTTTCTCCTTCCTGCTTAGTCGACTTCAGTTTAGCTTGATTATTCGGAGATGTTAAATATAATAACAGATATATTATAACAAATCATCCTGTCTGACAATACCGTCAATATCTGCCGGATAAGGTTTCTTTTTCTTTGAGTCGGGCAGGCAGAGAGAATTCTTGACAAAATACGCCTGACTGCCTAAAGTATCCGAAGACATTCATAATTAACTCGATAAGGAGGAATATCTGGCTGAATTTGAAATCATTGATGCCCACGCTCATCTGGCGAGGACTCCGGAGGAGGAGAGAAATTACTGGCTGTTTGCCGGGCGCAGAGCGTGTGACCGGTAT
>JBARQF010000138.1:0-2182 GCA_049643605.1 Dehalococcoidales bacterium | reverse complement strand
GGGTAGAGGAGATTTAGCGAAAGGAGAAGTCAGATGAACTTCATGGGCTACGCAAGGCCGGACGGCTCGGCCGGAAGTCGCAATTATGTACTGGTAATTCCCTGGGGGTTCCTGGCCGCCAAAATCTGTGATTTCGTTGATGGCACAAGAACAATCCTCACCCCGGACGCAGGAAGCGGTCGTACCAGCCACGACCGCGAGACCATCGCCCGAACTCTCATCGGAATGGGTCGGAATCCCAACGTGGCTTCAGTCATCATCCACACGCAGGGGGTAGGCTCCGGGTACCCGGAATTAAAGCCGGCTCGTCTGGCCGAGGAAATTGCCAGGTCCGGCAAGCGCGTGGAAATACTTGATGCGGTAAAAGAAGGGAGCACGCTCAGGGCATTTGAAACAGGAGTTCAGATGGCGAGAGAGATGGTGCTTGACGCTTCTCGTATCAGGCGTCAGCCTTTTGACTTAAGCCATTTGGCCGTAGGCGTGAAATGCGGTCACTCGGATACGACCTCCGGCATTGCCGGCAACCCTGTTGTTGGCAACCTCTTCAACCGCATCGTTGCTGCTGGCGGTACCGCTTTTTTCGGTGAGACCACGGAGATTATCGGCGCCGAACACATCCTGGCCAAACGCGGCATTAACGATGAAGTGTCCAGGCAAATTCTTGAGGCGGCCGACAGAATAGAGGCCAGCGCCAAAGCAACCGGTGATGACATCCGTACCGTCAACCCGGTGCCATCCAATATCGCCGGAGGCATATCCTCGCTGGAAGAGAAGTCGCTGGGTGCCATCCACAAGTCAGGGTCGGCACCGATACAGGGTGTGCTCGAATACGGGGAAAGACCGGAAGGTAAAGGGCTGTATTTCGTGGACAACTGGATGAGCATGGGTTCTATTTTCGCCGGCTACGCCGCCTCAGGAGCACAGCTGGTCATATTTCAGCTTGGTGGCGGGGGGTTGGTGGGCAATGACCTGCTGTACACTTCAACAGCGGTAGTTGCCCCGCTCCTGTGGACAACAGCCAATCCCAAGACGCTGGCCATGGCGCCAACCAGCGTTGATTTCTACTCCGGAACGGTCATCGAGGGAAAGGACACCATCGAAAAAGCCGGTGAAAAGCTCCTGAAGCTGGTGCTGGACATCGCTTCCGGCACCGTGACCAAGGTGGAAACCCTGCGCCACACCGACCCCACCCAGATATACCTGCAGGAGCCATGTTTCTAAAGCGGGCAACCGGTTATTAGTACCTGGAGCAAAGGGGAGTATGAAATGACGAGAGCCCTGGAAGGTATACGCATCGTTGACCTGACGCATGTTCTGGCGGGGCCGATAGCGACCATGATACTGGCAGACCTCGGGGCTGAGGTTATCCATATTGAGCCACCGCACGGTGATGATGCCCGTGAGTTTGGTCCTTTCGCCGGTGAACCGGGCAAAAACCGCAGCGCCTATTTCGCCAGCCTCAACCGAAACAAGAAAAGCATGGTCCTGGACCTCAAGCAGGAAAAGGGCAAGCAACTTCTCCGTGAGCTAATCGCTATTTCCGACGTAATCATTGAAAATTACCGGCCTACCACCATGTCGGACCTAGGGTTCACCTGGGCAGAAATCCAGCGCATAAACCCGGCCATCATCTATGCCTCCATATCAGGGTTCGGCCACGATACACCACCACAATACAGTTCTCTCCCGGCCTATGACATTATCGCACAGGCGTACAGCGGACTCATGAGCATCACGGGTCCCGAAGACGGAGCGCCCTGCCGGGCGGGGGCATCCGTGGGCGACATTTTCGCCGGCCATCAGGCTGCCATCGGCATCATGGCTGCCCTGATACACCGTGAAAAAACCGGCCGGGGCCAGTACTATGACGGCTCAATGGTGGACGGCCTGTTCTCGGTAATGGAAAACGCCATCGTCCAGCACACGGTTGGCCACCGGATACCGAAACCGCTCGGCTCCGCTCATCCCAGCATCGCCCCTTTTCAGTCCATACCCACCAGGGATGGCTGGATGGTCATCGCCATAGGCAACGATAACATCTGGAAACGGTTCTGCGCCGCGATTGGTCGAGAGGATTTAAGCCAGCATCCCGAATTCAAGACCAATTCGCTTCGTTCCCGGAACAGAAAAACATTGATTGAAATCGTGGGAAAGGTGATGATAGAAAAGGCCACCCGTGACT
>JBARQF010000137.1:0-12653 GCA_049643605.1 Dehalococcoidales bacterium | reverse complement strand
ACCGGGGCGGCGGGCCGAAAAATAAAACTGGAAAAACTGTACCAGCCGGTTCATGAGGGTAAGTGCGAGCTCATTGAAGGGGAGAGCCTAGAGGAAGCCGGCGTCAACCTGGCGCTGAAACTCCGGGAAGCGAAGTTATTATAAAAGATGACATTTATTACGATATCTGGAGGTAATTAGCTATGGCGGAATATCGGGGCGTTATGGTTCACGCTGAGGTTGCGGAGGGGAAACTGGCGGCCATTGCCGCGGAACTGCTGGGCTGCGGTCGCAAGATGGCTGACGAGCTCGGCGCGGAGTTGAGCGCCGTCATTGTTGGCAGCGGGGTCAGTAACCTGGCCCGGGAAGCATTCGCCTCTGGCGCCGATAAAGTATACATCGTTGATGACGCTTCATTGCAGGACTACCAGACCGATGCCCATGTCACGGTGATGGAGAAAGCGGTCAGGCAGGCGCTGCCCGGCATTTTGCTTATCGGGCAGACGTCTGTGGGCCGTGACCTGGCGCCGCGGCTGGCTTTCCGGCTGGAGACAGTTGCCACCATGGACTGTATAGAGCTGGCCATTGACCCCGGCTCAAAACGCCTGCTGCGCACCAAACCGGTTTACGGCGGCAATGCCCATGCCGTTTTCACCAGCGAGCTTGACCCGCAGATAGCCACGGTGAGAGTCAAGGCCATGACGCCACTTGAGCCGGATACGGCAAGAAAAGGAGAGGTGGTGAACATTGAGGCGGGGCTGGATCCCTCAACAATAAGAACCGGAGTCCTGGAAAGGGTGAAGGAGGAAGTCGAGGGTATCAGCCTTGAAGCGGCTGGGGTGGTGGTCGGTGGGGGGAGAGGTATCGGCAGTGCTGAGGGATTCAAGCAGCTGGAGGAGCTGGCGGGGCTGCTGAGGGGAGCGGTGGGTGCCAGCCGGCCACCCTGTGATAGCGGCTGGATTCCCGATGTACGCCAGATAGGGCTCACCGGTAAAATAGTGGCGCCCGACCTTTATATCGCGGTTGCCATTTCCGGTTCCAGCCAGCACATGGCAGGCTGTTCCGGATGCAAGAACGTCGTGGCTATCAATAAAGACCCTGAGGCCAACATCTTTCGGGAAGCAAGATTTGGCATCGTGGGCGACTGGAAGAAAGTGCTGCCGGCTCTCACCGAGAAAGTCAGAGAGTTATTGGCCGGATAGTTGCCCGTAAGCGACCGAAAGTTGATTTTTCAATTGCATTTGTAGTATCATATAAAATCGGCATACTAGAGAATCCCAATATACGATTAAGTGAGGTGGCAACGCATGCAAAAACTGAGAATCTTCTGTCTACTGCTGGTAAGTCTGCTAGCGATTTCTCCAGTCGGTGCAGTATTTGCCCAGGATGAGCCGGAGTACGCTTTAACGCTTACGCCTGCTGACGGCGTTTACAGTACCATCATGATGGCGGGCAGGGAAAAGGATATAAGGGTGGACTTGGAGAACATTGGTGATGAGGCGGTCACCAAAATCTCCATCATGAGTGAACTGCCGGACGGGTGGACGGTCAAATATGACCCGCCCAGAATAGCATCACTGGCCGCTTTTGACAGCGAGCGAATTTATGCCTCGGTGTCGGCGCCTGCTGATGTCGCGACCGGGGATTACTTTGTTAAGCTCTGGGTCGAAGGTGACCAGGCTTCTACGGAGCCAGTCGAGATCAGGGTTACCATGAAGAGAGTGGAGCAGGTAGAAACACTTGATTTGCGGGCCATCCATCCAAGCGTGGAGGCGATTGCCGGCAATGATTTCGTTTTTGAGGTGGAGTTCAAGTACGTGGGTGATATGCTGGGTCCACCCCAGTCATTTGACCTTGTTCACACCGCACCCCAGGGCTGGGAAGTCTATATGACCCCCCAGTTTGAGAAGGAGAAAAGGGTGTCTGCTATTGACCTCAAACCCGGCAGCGTTGCCTATTCCGATAAGACAAGGCTTGTTGCCCGGGCACCGTTCTGGCCTCTGCCCGAGCCCGGTGAATACAAGATAATTCTGGACGTAGTCTCCGAGGACGTAAAAGCCTCCGTTGAGCTGACCGCAGTTATTACCGCTGCCTATAATCTGCTACTGGCTCCGGCTGGAGAACGCTATAATACCAAGGCCAAGGCGGGCCGGGATAATTATTTCTCCCTTAATGTAGGTAACCTGGGCACGGCACCTATTGATAAAGTCACCTTTACTTCTGATAAACCACAGGGATGGGCGGTTGAGTTCACGCCGGAACAGGTGGACTCGCTGGAACCGCTGGCAACGCAGACCGTGGATATAAACATCAAGCCACCGCCAGAGACGATAGCTGGCGACTACCTGATAAGCGTCCGGGCTTCTGGTGTCCAGAGGACATCCGAAAAGATTGATATCAGGGTTACCGTTGAGACGCCCACCGTCTGGGGATGGGTTGGCGTGGCCATCATCGCCATTGTTGTGATAGGGCTGGTGGTTATCTTCATGCGATTTAGTCGGCGATAGTCTATGAGTGATACATTAGCCATAAAAGCAAGCGAACTGACCAAGCGCTACGATGAGGCTACGGTCGTTGACCGCCTCAACCTTGAGGTGAAGGAAAACGAGGTATTCGGTTTGCTGGGCCCGAACGGCGCCGGCAAAACAACGACCATCCTCATGATGCTGGGTTTGACCGAGCCGGCTTCCGGTTCGGTAAGTGTACTCGGCTTCAATCCCACCCGTGAACCGCTTAAGGTCAAGCGTCAGGTCGGCTATCTGCCGGAAAGGGTGGGTTTCTATGAAAACCTCACCGCACGCGAAAACCTGAGGTTCATCGCTGACCTGAATGGCATCAGCTATGCCGAAGCCAACCAGCGCGCGGAAGAGGTGCTGAAAATGGTGGGGCTTACCGAAAATGAGCTAATCGAGCAATCGGAGAAGAATTATAAGATAGAAAAAACGGTGGGCAAGTTTTCCCGCGGTATGAAGCAAAGGCTTGGCATTGCCGAAGTGCTCATTAAAAGACCGAAACTGATTTTCCTTGATGAGCCAACCTCAGGCCTGGACCCGAAGGGTATTAACCAGCTCCTCGACCTCATAGCCGACCTGCCCAAGATGGGGACAACGGTGGTGCTCTCGTCACACCAGCTATATCAGGTGCAGCGGGTGTGCCACAGCATCGGCATACTGGCGAAAGGGAAAATGGTGATACAGGGGGCCATTGATAAGCTGGGGCGGGAGGCACTTGCCGGGGGCCGTTTCCAGATTGAGGTGGAAACTGAAGCCCCGGATGAGAATCTCATTAAAGCGCTTCAGGGTATCAAGGGTGTGGTGAGTGTCGAAGCCAGGGAGAATGCACTCTTCATCAGTACCGATGCCGATTTGCGACGGGAGGTTTCCAAAGCCATCGTTGACAATAATTACCCGCTGATTCAGATGAAGATCCAGGAATTTTCCCTGGACGATGTTTATATGAAGTATTTCCGAGAGGAATAGAGTTATTTATGTTTGCTATAGTACGCAAAGAGTTGGCCGATTACGTTACCAGCGTTCGTTTTGTCGCCTCTTTCATACTGGTGCTTCTGGTCAGCGCCGCTGCACTGTGGGCTGCCGGTGAGGGTATCCGTGGAGCGAACCTGCCGGAAGGAATCGTCTTCCTCGGCCTGTTCACCACTTCGGGGACGGTAGTCCCTTCGCTCACTTATCTTGTCTCACTGCTTATTCCCATTATCGGCATTGCCCTTGGTTTTGATGCCATAAACAGCGAGCGGGCTGGAGGTACCCTCAGCCGGGTTCTGGCCCAGCCTGTTTTCCGGGACAGTGTCATCAACGGCAAGTTCCTGGCCGGTGTGGTCGCCCTTGCCATCATGGTGGCGGCGATGCTGCTGCTCATAGCCGGCTATGGGTTGAGTATGATAGGTGTGCCGCCGACCGCGGAAGAAATCATCCGGCTCTTTCTCTATTTTTTCCTGACTGTAGTCTACGGGGCGTTCTGGATGGGCATGGCGATACTTTTTTCCGTCGTCTTTCGCCGCGTGGCGGCATCACTGCTTTTTTCACTGGCGCTCTGGCTGTTTTTCAGCATCTTCATCCTGCTTATCGCACCTGGGATTGCCAATGTGCTGGCCCCAACCGCTGATGGCGCGCAGGCGGAACTGATTCGTAACGTGGAATTACAGCGGATGATAACGCGGATTTCCCCGAATATACTGTTCCAGGAAGCGACCACCGTTTTGCTGGTGCCATTGGTGCGCAGTCTGGGCATAGTGAGCCAGAGCCACGCCGCCTACATGGTGCCCAACCCCCTGAGCCTCGGGCAGAGCATACTGCTTGTCTGGCCTCACATCACGGGCCTGATAGGTCTCAGCGCCATCTGTTTCGCCGCGAGCTATATCCTGTTTATGCGGCAGGAAATAAGAGCCACCTAATCAAGCGTTATCTGCTGGTCAGGCTTTTTCCTCGGCTTTTTGGGAGATAATCCTCTGGCAGATTTGTGCCGGCACCTCTTCATAGTGGCTGAACTCCGTAGTATAGGTGCCTCTGCCCTGGGTCATTGACTTGAGGTCAATGGCATAGCGCAGCACTTCCGCCAGCGGCACCTGGGCCTCGATTATGTTGATGTCTCCGGACGGGTTCATCCCCTGTACGCGGGCGCGCTTGGTATTGAGGTCGCCGATGATGTCGCCGGTGAGGTCATTGGGGACGGTTATCTGGATATTCACGATGGGCTCCAGCAGGATTGGCTGCCCGTCAGCCAGGCCTTTCTTCAAAGCCTGCGACCCGGCAATCTTGAAGCAGATTTCAGAGGAATCCACCGGGTGGAAGCTGCCGTCGTAGAGCGTTGCCCTTACGTCCACCACCGGATGATGCGCCAGAACGCCGTCCTGAATCGCTTCCTGAAAGCCCTTCTCCACCGCGGGGATGTAGTTCTTGGGCACCGTACCGCCGACGACGCGCTGGGCGAACTCGTTGCCGGTGCCGCGGGGCAGGGGCTCCAACTCCATGATGACATGGCCGTACTGGCCGTGGCCTCCGGACTGTTTTCTGTGCTTGTATTCGGCGCTCGGTACCGATACGGTAATGGTCTCCTTATAGGGTACCTTGGGTGTCTCCAGATTTACGCTGACGCCGAACTTGCGCTGCATCTTCTCCGCGGCCACTTCAAGCTGGGTGTCCCCCATGCCCGAGAGCAGAGTCTCGCCGGTATCAGGTTCCCGGTGTACCCGGAGGGTCGGGTCTTCCTCGGTGATGCGGGACAGGGCGGTCCCTAGTTTGTCGAGGTCGGCTTTGGTCTTCGGGAAAACCGCCTCGTCAAAGACCGGCGGCGGGAAAACAACGGGAGCCAGCTTAATGGGCTTGTTCTGACTGGAAAGGGTATCACCGGTGTTGGTGACATTAAGCTTGGCCACCGCTCCGATGTCGCCGGCGCTTATTTTGGCCACCGGTTCCTGGTTCTTACCCCGCAGCATAAAGAGCTGGCCGATACGCTCGGCACTGCCTCTGGTGGCATTCCAGACCTGTGAATTGCTGTCGATGTTGCCACTGAACACCCGGAAGTAGGTGAGCTTGCCGACGTATGGGTCGGCAGTTGTCTTGAAAACAAGTGCCGCCAGAGGTTCATCAATACCGGGCTCAAATTTTTCCTCTTTCGAATCGGTTATCGCCACTACCTCACGCTCTGCCGGAGATGGCAGGTAGTCGACCATCGCGTCCAGAAGTTGGTCGATACCCACGTTCTGCAGCCCTGAGCCGGCCAGAATGGGGAAGATGCTGCCGCTTACCACGGCTTTCCTGAGTCCGTTTCTCAGTTCCTCAGAAGTGAGTTCCTCGCCACCCAGGTATTTCTCGATGAGCGAATCATCCGTTTCTGCTGCCGCCTCGATTAACTTTTCCCGGAAGGTGTTCACCTGCCCTTCCAGTGAGGACGGAATCTCTCCTTCTTTCGGCGGCGAGTCGGTGTAAGCTTTCAGAGCCAGCAGGTCGATGATGCCCTGAAAATCATGCTGGGCACCGATGGGTATCTGTATTGGCAGGCACTTGGGGCCGAACCTGGCCTGAATATCATTTACCGTCTTGAAGAAGTCGGCATTCTCGCGGTCCATCTTGTTCACGAAAATGAGACGAGGCAGATTGGCTTCCTGGCAGTACTCCCAGACCTGACTGGTGCCCACTTCCACACCTGAGGCGGCACAGACGACGATGACGGCAGCTTCACTGGCGCGGACTCCCGCATTCACCTCGCCGACGAAGTCGCTGTAGCCGGGGGTATCAAGGATGTTGACCTTGGTATCCTGCCACTGAAACGGCAGCAGGCTCAGGTTGATGCTAATCTTGCGCTTTATTTCATCAGGGTCATAGTCCGAGGTGCTTGACCCGTCGTCTACTTTGCCCAGTCGGTTGATTGCCTTGGCCGTGAAGAGCATTGCTTCCGCGGCAGATGTCTTGCCGGCGCCCGCGTGCGACAGCAGGGCAATATTTCTGATTTTTTCCAGTCCAAGCTGCTCCATGGAATCACCTGTCCTCTAATAAACGTTCGTAACTATTATACCTGCTGGTGCGTACTGACGGCAAGCTGGCGGACAGCTAGTGAGCACGCCGCCGGAAAAGCCGGGAAATGAACCATAAAAATATGATGATGCTGAAGAACGGGACAGGAAATGAGGCACTGCCCCCACCCTCGCCAGTAATGATGGTAGCCGGCGCTTCGGTTGGCTCGGCACGGGTAACGGGCTCATCGGTTATTTCATAAGCGTAAAGCTCTTCAGCGATTAAATCCTGGGCTACCCACCCCAGCGGGTTTTTCTTACCCGTAGCTTCTGCCCAGAACCAGCCCTCCTCGCCGTTCATTTTAAAGCTGCTTCCCTTTTTATATTCCGGCAGGTAGACCATGGCGGCGGTATGGCCGGGGGCGATAGCAATTGCGGAACGGTAGCCGGCACCTTTATACATGACGGCCAGAAGTATGGCGCTGTCCTCGCAATCACCGTGACCGAAGCCGTTTTGCGCTATTGTATCGGCCAGTTCATCAGCATTCTGAGCAAACTCGTCGTACTGGAACTGGTCCTTGTCCGGGGTGTACCTGACGCGGTCGCGTACATAGTAAAATATCTTTTCCGCCCTCTGTATCCGGTCCGGGTATTGCCCCAGCATCTGTTCGCCCAGGCGGTAGGCGGTGTTGGCCTCTTCTCCCAGGCTTTCGTAGGCAATAACCGGGCGGAACCCCGTTTCGCATACCTGATAGAAACCATCGGCACCGACCGCCCGGGTGCGGCTTATGTCCCAGTCATCAAAGACATCCTGGCCTGCGGTGCGGAATCCCTCGGAGCTGGTAGCCCAGACATACCCGCTGGCGGCCAGAGTGGAGCTCAGCGCCATAGCCAGTATGAGAAACAGCCCCAATTTTTTCATAGCGGCATCGTCAGTGCGGCGTGAAGTATCAGGCCGAAGAAGACCAGGTAGCCGAAAACGTTGATGCCCACGGCCACTGGCTCGGGTTCAATACCGGCGAAGGGAATTTTCGGGGTCAGCTTGTCCACGATGTAGAACAGGGCGACGCCGACCAGCAGGCTCACCACAAAGCTCAGCGCCAGCAGCCCCAGCCTCCTGAAGTCGAAGAAGTAATTGAGCAGCGGGCCGCCAATTACCGTCGGTGCCGTCAGTGCTCCGTGGATAACCAGGCCGGTGAGGATGAAAAAACCGGCGATGAACAGTCCGGTGGCCACCGGGCTTTCACCGATGCGCTGGCGGTGCGGGATGTGAGGGGTGAGCGCGTCAAAGGCACGGATACCAAGCCAGGCGAGCAGGATGCAGATGATGACCAGCCAGATGGTCTTCGCCATCCAGATGAGCGCCAGAACCCAGAAGGGAATTGCCAGACCAAGCTCATTCATTGTTGTCCACCTCCTTAACGTAGAAAGAGCGGTGTGATATAAGTTTCAATTATGGCCGCCGGCAGCAGCAGGGCAAAGGCCAGCGCCATATACTTTATATTCTGTTTCAGGTTGGGGGATAACTGGCCTCTTCGCTTCTTGGAAATGAGGGCGATAATCGCCATCGCACCGAAGCTGAGCGCGGCTGCCTCGCCGATAATCAGCGCCGGAAGCTCAAATATACCGTGGGGCAGCAGTCCGGCCAGGAGCAGGCCGACCGACTCCTGTTCCAGGATGGTAACGGAGACGAATGAGATAAGCCCCCCGTTGACCATTAACGCGATGATGGGTACCAGGCAGAGAAGCGGGCTGAGGATGAAGCTGAAGACCAGAGCCGACGTGTTTTTCAGAAAGATGAAAGCGGCCGTGGAGAGCTGGAACGGTTTGAGGAATCTGGCCAGCTCCTCAAGGGCCGACAGGTCTCCGGCGAAGAAGTCGCCTGTGTCATCGGGCACGGCCAGACCAAGCAACATGCCGGTAGCGAACAACCCTGCGGCAACCAGAATCCACGTTCGATAACTCATCGGAACCGTGTCCTATCCGGCCCCCCATTTGTCGTAATGGACAAACTCGGCAAGCTCTTTTCTTGACCGAGCCTCTTTTGTTTCGTCGGGGTAACCGAGCGGTGTGATCGCCACCGTGCAGTATCCTTCGGGTACCGACAGGATGCCGGCGGCTTTTTTCGCGTCAAATAGCCCAACATAAACCGTCCCCAGCCCGACGTCGTGAGCCGCCAGCACCAGGTTATGCATCGCCAGAGCGACGTCAAACATGAACCAGTCGCCCTTGTCCGTGGTCACCTCGCCGCTCTTGTAGCCGGCCCTGCCCATTTCGGCGCAGGCAACTATGACTACTGGTGCATTGCGTACGGCATCCCGGGCCGGGTTGGTCTCGCTCAACGTGCCGGAGAGCTTGCCTTTGGTTTCCGCATCCCGCACGACCACAAATTGCCAGCATTGAGTGTTTGCCCAAGATGGTGCCTGGCGTGCGGCTTCAAGCACTTTCTCCAGCGTTCCGCCATCCACCGGGTCGGGTTTGTATTTGCGAATACTTCTACGGGTTTTAATTGCTTCCAGGACTTCCATTAATCCTCCTTTTCGATGCTTTCTATTCCTGTCCCCAGGCGCCCTTGCCGATAAGTGAGACGAAGCGGCAGCCGCCCAGGTTCTCAATCCTGTTTTTCTTCCTCTGACGGGTAATTTTTACCAGTTCCTGAAGGTAACGTGAGCCGACCGGTATGACCATACGTCCGCCGAGGGCCAGTTGCGATATTAACTCCGGCGGCACGATGGGTGCGCCGGCAGTGACCAGTATCGCCTCAAAGGGGGCTTCTTCCGGACAGCCAAGGGTTTCCTCGGAGAGGTGTATTTCAATATTGCGATATTCCAGGCTATCCAGTACCTTTCTGGCGGTCTCCGCCAGCTTCGGTAAGCGCTCCACGGTAACCACGCGGCGGGTTAGCTCCGCGAGAATCGCCGCCTGATAGCCGCTGCCCGTCCCGATTTCCAGCACCTTTTCCGCGCCGGTCAGTTCCAGCGCTTCGGTCATCAGGGCAATAATAAAGGGCTGAGAGATGGTCTGTTCCAGGCCGATGGGCAGTGGAATATCCTCGTAGGCGAGGTGGCGGCTTTCCTTCGGCACGAATCGCTCTCGTGGTATGCGGGCCATGGCCTCAAGGACGCGCCTGTCCTTTATTTCCCTGCTAAGGTGCTCAATTAACCTGGCTCTTTCGGCCTCAAAGTCCATCACTACCGCCAGGCAAAAATATTACAGTACCAGTGCCAGCACAACGAGAATAACCACTATCGCCCCGGCCATAATACCGATTCGGCGCAGTTCGGCCGTAACGTACGGGTATTTCACGGCAGAGGTTTTCGGTTTCGTAACCGCACTGGATGCCGGAGTTGAAACAGCGCGTATATCTTCCTGAGCGGCTACCGGCGGTGCCGCGGGTCTGGAGATAGCCGGTTGCCGGACTCTTTTCTTTTTGCTCTGGAACACTTTGCCACGTCTTGGTTTCTTCGGCATTTTGACTCTCCTATATCTTGTTAAGGCATCAATATTCGGCTACTTGGCCCTCGGGTGCGACCTCTCATAGGTGCGCCGGACGTGCTCGCTGGTGAGGTGGGTATAAACCTGCGTGGTGGAGATGTTGGCATGCCCGAGCAACTCCTGAACGGCGCGCAGGTCGGCACCACCGCTCAGCATGTGGGTGGCAAAGCTGTGTCTAAGTGTATGCGGGCTGATCCGGTTGTCCAGTCCCGCCGATTTGGCGTACTCTTTCAACTTCTGCCAGAAACCCTGCCTGGTCAGACGGTCACCTCGGGGATTGAGAAAGAGGGCGACTTCATCTTTTTTACGAGCCAGTTTGGGGCGTGTTTCCCCGATATACTCCTTGACCAACCGGGCAGCCTGCTCGTAGATTGGCACGATGCGTTCCTTGTGTCCCTTGCCGAAGCATCTTACAAACCCCTCTTCGGTGTTGACATCGCCCAGATTGAGGCCGACCAGTTCGCTTATCCGCATGCCGGAGGCATAGAGCAGTTCCAGCATTGCTTTATCTCTCTTCGCTTCCAGCGTATTTTGCTTGGCCGGCTGTTCCAGCAGTTGGCGCACCTGGCTGATGGTAATTGGCTTGGGCAGCGACTTACCCACGCTTGGCGAGCTCATGTTCTCGGTCGGGTCGGTCTTGATGATACCCTCGGACTTCAAGAAGCCAAAGAAAGAACGCGTCGCCGCCACCTTGCGGGCAATGGTGGTTGCCGCGTAATTCCGCTCCTTTAGATTAAGCATATAGCTCAGCATTTCCTGGCGGCTGAAATTTTCCCATGAGGGGATGCTCCCTTGCTTTGCCGCCTCTTCGCCAGCGAAGCTGGCCAGCTGTTGTAAATCGTTCCGGTAAGCATCCAGAGTGTTCCCGGAAAATCCTTTCTCCACGGTCAGGTAATTCAGAAAGCTGTTGATTTCTTCTTTCACCGCGCCTCCTCTAAACAGGTATCGCCCATATATTTTAACATAACGTTAAACATTTTAACATAATAAAATAATATGTCAAGTCAAGCGGATAAAAAAGGAAAATTATTTCAACTAAAACAGTCGTGCTTTGTCCCCCATATCGGCTGTGTTAGAATATTCAGGGGAGAGGCAGACTTGACGAGCGTACTGATTGAGGAGCAATTCAACCGGTTGCCGGACAGTCCCGGCGTATACCTTTTCCGTGATGCCGAAGGGACAATCCTGTATGTGGGCAAGGCGGCCAGCCTCCGCCACCGGGTCAGGTCATACTTCGGCGCCGGCCAGAAGCTATCGCCCAAGCTGCTGAAGATGGTCTCCAGGATGGCTGACATCGATTTCTACGTAACATCCTCGGAACAGGAAGCGCTGATTCTGGAGCTTAACCTCATCAAACGTCACCACCCCCGCTATAACGTCAGGCTGAAGGACGACAAATCTTTTCCCTATCTCAGGGTTAACGTCAAAGAAGAATGGCCCAGGGTTCACATCACCCGGCGTCTGGAGGAGGACGGCTCGCGCTACTTCGGACCGTTTGCCAGCGCCAGGTCCGTGCGCCAGACATTGAAAGTGCTCAAGGGTATCTTTCCGTTCCGCTACTGCAAGAAAACGATTACCGGCACCGATTCGCGGGCGTGCCTGGAGTATTATATAGGTCGGTGCCTCGGGCCCTGTATTGGAGCGGTGAGCCGGAAGGAATACGCCGGGGTCGTCAAACAAGTCATTATGTTCCTGGAAGGGAAGCAGGATAGGGTTATCAGGAACCTTCGGGGCAAGATGGACCGGGCGTCGGCAGCGCTGGACTTTGAGAAGGCGGCGCTGTATCGCGACCAGATTCAGGCAATGGACAAAGTTGTGGAAGGGCAGAGAATCGCCGCCGCGGTTAGTGGCGAGCAGGACGTCATCGCTTTTTCTCAGGATGGAGACCAGGCTTATGTCCAGGTCTTCTTCATCCGCAACAGCAAGCTGACCGGGCGTGAGAGCTTTGTGATGCAGGGCACGCAGCAGGAAGAGCCGCGACAGATTATCACCGGCTTCATCAAGCAGTTTTACGGTTCCAGCCCGAACATACCGCCGAGGCTGCTCCTGCAGTATCCGGTTGAAGAGACGGCGGTGCTCACGGGCTGGTTACAGGGCAGGAGGGGCGGTCGGGTAGATATCCAGGTGCCGCGCCGCGGCGGCAGGAAGCAGCTGGTGGACATCGTTGCCGAGAACGCCAGACAGGGGCTGGAGCAACTGAAAATCAGGCAGCTCGCCACGCCGAAAGAGCTGGAGGCCGCCATTGACGAGATAGAGAAAGAACTGCACCTGCCCCAGCCGCCGTTGCGCATGGAAGCCTATGACATCTCCGATATTCAGGGGAAGGCGGCGGTAGGCAGTATGGTGGTCTTTGAAAAGGGAAAATCAAAGCCGGCCCACTACCGGCGCTTCCGGATTAAAACGGTGGCGGGGGCCAATGATTACGCCATGCTTGAGGAGGTTCTAAGGCGAAGGTTCAAACACCTCGGCGAGGAAAAATCCGTGCCGGATACCTGGGCCATCGTCCCTGACCTGGTACTCATCGATGGCGGCAAGGGCCAGCTCAATGCCGCGCTGTCGGCGATGGGCGGGCTGGGCGTAACTTCGGTGCCGGTGGCCAGCCTGGCCAAGGAAAATGAAGAGATTTATGTGCCTCGAAAGGCGAAGCCGATTGTTCTTCCGCATCGTTCTCCGGGGCTCAAGCTGTTGCAGCGACTTCGTGACGAGGCAC
>JBARQF010000136.1:0-9572 GCA_049643605.1 Dehalococcoidales bacterium | reverse complement strand
ACTTGAATGCGGCCGTTGCCTGCTGCAGCACATCGTAGAACGGCTCTTTGCGGCGGACCCGCTGCGCAATCCGTTTCAGAAATTCATCGAACAAGGCTTCAGCAGAGCCCTTTTCCTTTTCATAGGGGCGAGTACGCCAGAGGAGCCTTTGCAGCCCGTCAACAGCCACGATGCCGTTCCAGGCGAGGCGAATAAAGCCCGATTCAAGGTTCAGGTCACGGTAGGCATTATTGGAAACCGAGGATATCATCGGCAGGTCAAAGCCGACGTTTTGCAGTATTCGGCCCTGCTCGACCGCGTACTTGCCCAGCCGACACGGGCCATAGGCACCGGCCATGAATCCCTCGTAATTCTTCAGGTCGTCGCCACAGTCGGAGCAGAACTTCATGAAGTCGCCCAGGGTGACGCGATAGGGGAGACATTCCGTTCCTGAGGTGACCTGGTTGCTGAGGAGAAGGGTGCGTTCGTCGGGTTCGGGCAGCACGATGGCCCGTGCCCCGGAGGCATTCACCGCTTCGGCGATGACATCGGCGTGGGGGCACATGCTGGGAATAAGCAGCGTCTTCTTAGGGTCGATAATGGCTGAGGAACCGCGGTAAATGTACCTGCCTGTCTCCGGAACATGCTTTTCGGACTGGGCATAGCTTATTATTGTGTCCACGTATGCTTCAAGTCGGGTAACGATGCCCGCCTCGGCAGCATGCTCGTCCATTTCCAGTTCGCCGAGCGGCTTTCCGCCCATAATATCGGCCAGCATCGGGAGCATGAAGGAATTTGGGCCGCAGCCGAAGTTAGTGATGGCCAGGCCGTAAAGCTGCGGGTCCTCGGCGGTCAGGGCGCCACCGGCGATGAACTTGCTCTCGTAGTGCCAGTAGGGACGGTCCGAATACTCCTTGGGGTCGACGGATTTCAGCGGCAGCAAATCGAGCGGTACGGGCACCACTCCGAGCTGGGCCAGCTTTTCGGCGATGCCCAGATTGGCACCCGAGTCCTGCGACATGTAAGAGCGGGAGAAAAGCACCACGCCGAGCTGGCCGCTTTCACGGAGCTGCTTGAGCAATTTTTTACCCAGCGCCAAGCAATCGGCGGCGAACTTGCGCTGCGCCCTGATGCCGGCAAGGGCGGCGGCTTTCCCCTTTTTACGGCTGAAGCCCAGCTTTGCCGCTACGGCGGAAAGGTTCTTCACCGTTTCCTCATCACCCAGGCTGAAATCGATGGTCGGCGTCAGCAGGCGCTCGTCGAGGTTGAGCACGTAACGCACGATGAATGGTGAGGCCTGAATGAGCGGGCAGGCATACTTCTGGTTCTCGTCGCCTTCTTTAGTGCCCAGGCGGAGGAAACAGGGGTAGAGGACATAATCAACGCTGTCCTTGATGGCAGCGATATGTCCGTGAAGCAGCTTGAGCGGGAAACAGCTGTCGCTATAGCTGAGCTCAACGGCCTGTTCCATGATTTCCTTGGTCGTCTTCGTTGATAGAACGACTCTAACGCCGAGCTCATTCAGGAAACCAACCAAGAGCGGTGCATAGTCATAGGCCAGAAGCGCGCGTGGAATGCCCACAACAGGGCCTGTGCCCGCATCCTCTTTATAATCGCGAAAGAGCAATTTCTCGCGCTCATCAAAATATGTCTTCTGGCGGGCGTGGTCTATAGCGCTGTCATAGCGGTCGCAGCGGCTGCCATAGAACGTGGCTTTCTCCTCGGCCAGCTGCATTCGAGTGATGGTGCAATTGTTATCGCACCCCTGGCAGATAAAGGTGGAGAGGGCGCATTCATCCTTCACCACCTGGGGAAATCCCTTGAACCGGGACTCGCGACCGCTCATTTCTTCCCTGGCGAGCATGGCGGCGCCAATGGCACCACTGACTTCGCGGTGTTCGGCCACGGTCAGCGTTTTATCTTCAAGCTGCTGCTGGAAGGCAGCCACCACCGCCTCGTTGTAAAAGACGGCGCCGGTGAGGATGACCCTGTCTCCGAGCTTGCGGTGTCCCACCACCTTGGACAGGTAGTTCTTGGCAATGGAATTGGACAGGCTGGCGGTGATAATTTCGAGGGGCACGCCTTCCTGCTGGGCGGAGGCGACCGCCTGCCCCATGAAAGCGGCGCATCTGGTGCCCAGGTCGATAGTATGCGGGGCGTTAAAGGACAGGCGGGCGAACTCGCCGCTGTGTACCGAGATGCCGAGCATTTCGGCAAGCTCGTCAATAAAGCTTCCGGTGCCGGCGGCACATGCCTTGTTCATCTGGTAGTCAACCACCACGCCATTGCGCTTGATGACCAACTTGGAGTCCTGTCCGCCAATCTCGATGATGTCAGCTTCCGGGTCTATTTCAACGGCAGCTCTTGTCTGCGCGGTGATTTCATTCTTGATGAGGTCAGCCCCGATGAAACTGCCGACCAGGTATCTTCCGGAACCGGTAACTCCGGCGCCGGCAATCCTGACATCGGACGCGCCATCCAGGAGCAGGTTGCTGAAGACCTGCTTCACCGCATCAATGGGCCGTCCGGCAGTCATCAGATAGCTTTTGGCGAGCACCCTGGTGCCCGAATCATCGAGGATAACTGCCTTGGTGCTCGTGGAGCCGACATCGACGCCGAGGTAGCCGGTGCATGGTTCGGTGATTTTCCGGTCTGACCCGTTGCCCGGGAGCGACACCTTTTCCAGTCCGGGCATTTCGAAGTAGTCCTGGTGCGCGTCAGCTTCAGGTAGCAGGCATACCCTGGAATTTTTATCTCTGGAAAGCAGAGCGGTTCCCAGCGATTCAACGTACTGGTAGTTGTCCGGTACGGTGACCTGCACCTCATGGCCATTTCTCGCGGAAAGTGTCTCATTGAGTGCCCGGACAATGGCGCTGTTGGCGGCGACGCCGCCGACGAAATAAGACGGCTCTTCAAAGGTGCCTTTCTTCAGGGAAGCGACCATCCGGGCGATGCTCTCGCAGAGGGCATAGAGCATGGCCTCGATGGAGACCCCTTTCTGCTGCAGGTGAATGAGGTCGCTCTTGGCGAAAACGCTGCACCGGGCGGCGATTCGCGGCGCCTTGTCCTGACATTTGAGGGCGAGGCGGGAAAAGTCCTCAAGGCTTATGCCGAGGCGGTATGCCTGCTGCTCGAGGAACCTCCCTGTCCCCGCGGCGCAGAGCGGGTTCGACGAGACCTTCCACGGTTTTTTCAGCCCGTCTTCCAGGACAATGACCAGGGAAGTCTGACCGCCAATCTGTATTATGGTCTTAACGGAAGGATACAGATTGAGCAGCCCGGAGGCAATGGCCAGCGAGCTGCTGTATGCCGCCCAGTTGAGTTCTGCGGGGATGGTACCCCTGCCGGAACCGGAAACGCCAGCGCTATCAATACGGTCCAGCGGCACCACCTCACCGAGCCTTGAG
The DNA here is from genome assembly GCA_049643605.1 of Dehalococcoidales bacterium. Taxonomy (GTDB): domain Bacteria; phylum Chloroflexota; class Dehalococcoidia; order Dehalococcoidales; family RBG-16-60-22; genus E44-bin89. The sequence continues at coordinate 6,186 of JBARQF010000136.1, read as the reverse complement.
AGCAACGCGTTTATGGCGGCTTTGGGGTTGGTGGTTATCTTTACGCTATCAAGCCGGACTATCTGGTTAGCGTCGTCAATGAGGCAGACTTTGGCGTTAACCGAGCCGACATCTATTCCCAGTGAATATTTCATATCGCACAATAGAAAATTCTAACAGAAGTACACCGACTTGTGAAGGCAGAAGCCCGATGTTCTGGCCTCTTCGAATTAATCCGTCACCGGCACGTAGATTTCACCCTTGAGCGGGTAAATCACCTCCAGGGAAACGGTAATTGACTTCTGGGTTTCATCTTCATCGGCAGTGTTGCGGAAGAGCAAATTATAGGTATCACCCTGGCTTTGACTGGCGGCGAAGGAAAAACGGTCGGCTACGTTGGAACGGAAAATTTGCGTCTTGCCGGTGATGCGGAAATCAACGGTATCGCCCTTTTCCAGATAGAAAAAACCGTCCACCTTGCCATCCTCGGCAAGCTTGAGCAGAATTGCCACCTCCTGTCCGGCTTCCACCTTGAAATCTATCTGCTTCATCTGCCATGTGGAGCCAAGCTCTACCGACCTCTCTATCTTGAGGTTGGACTGGGATGTGGATGTGGATACGCCCTGCGTCAATTCATTTATTTCTTCACAGCCAAGAAGGGGAAAGAGGAGTAAGAGCAAAATGGTGGCGATGATAACCTTTTTCCACATCGCTGAGACCTCGCTTATAAATGTCCTGTTGCCCCATTATACACCGAACCGGACGGTAAGAGAATAGCCCGTTAGCCGTTATACTTGACGGGCTGGACGCGATGTAATTAGACTTATGGTATCGCGGTGTGATTTGAATTACGGCCTTCAAGGAGGATTAGGATGAAACCACAGGTGCCGGTTATTTCGATAAAAGGAAAGCCTTTTGAACGGGGGAAGCAGTACGGGTCTCAGGCGAAAACCATGATACAGAAAAACCTGGAGCTTTACTTTGACCTGTGGCGCTCGCTGTGGGGTGCCAAGCGCCCTGAAGTCCTCAAGCATTGTGCCAGTCTGGTCTCGGTCATCGGCGAATATGATGCCGAGATACTGGAGGAAATGCAGGGAATTGCCAGGGGGGCAGGCCTGTCTCTGGAAGAAATAGTGGCGCTGAACGCCCGATATGAGATGGTGTTCGCCCAGAGTGCGGTGGCGGAGGCGGGCGGCGGCTGCACCTCGATAACCGCCATGCCCGGGGTAACCCGGAACGGCCACACCATTCTGGGGCAGAACTGGGACTACAAGGAAAGGTTCCAGGGGCTGAGCGTCATACTGGAGGTGGAGAGAGAAGGCAGCCCCAATATTGTCATGCATTTGGAAGCGGGCACCGTGGCCCATAAGGGTATGAACTCGGCGGGGCTGGGAGTCTGTCTTAACGCTCTGGTGTCCAGCCGTGATAAATTTGAGACAACCACGCCTTTCCTGGTTGTGGGGCGCGCCATCCTTAATGCCGATAGCTTCAGTCGGGCGGTGAAAGCGGTTCTGAATGCCAGGGTGACGGTGTCATTTAATTTCCTCATCGCGCACCGCGACGGCGAGGCGATAGACCTGGAGGTATCACCGCTAGACGTGGGCTTTCTGCACCCCGATGATGGCATACTCACTCACAGCAATCATTTTATAGCGCTTACCAACCGCCCCGATATGGTAGACCTGTTCAAGGCAACCGCACCGGATACCCTTTTCCGTGCCGGTAGAGCGCGTCGTCTGATTGAGCAGGAACGGGGAGAGATTGATGTTGGCAGCTTCCAGCGCGTGTTACGCGACCATTTCAGCTACCCGAACTCTATCTGCCGGCACGTTGATACCAGGGAAGAGGAAAACCGGCATTTGGCCACGCTTTCCTCGGCCGTCATGGACCTGACGGCGCGCACCTTCTATTTGACCGAAGGCACGCCGTGCCAGAACGAGTATTATAAGGTCGCGCCCAGATGCCTGTGGCAGGACTGAAGTAAATCAGGCCGGGGTAACGTTAAGCTTTCTCGACGAGCTAGCCAGCCTTGGCCTTGGCGATAAGCTCGTCTTCACGCTGCACGTCTTCCAGAGTCCTGGCCTTGACCTCAGGCGGCGGGCTTTCCAGGCCGTACTTCCATTTCAGGAAACGCAGCCCGGTAATGGGGTAGATGGCCGCGATGAGCACATCCCCGATATCGTCGCTGATGTCCTTGACCAGCTCCCGCGCTGCATCTAGCTCAGGCTCGAGCATATCCGCCGGCCGGCCGGTAATCGGCTCCTTGCCCTTTTTGTAGAACTTGAGGACCGTTTTCTGCACCTCGGGGTCAATTTGTGCCGGCGGCTTGCCGTAAAGCCCGTAGCAGTAGTCCATTACCTGCGTTGAGACCAGCTTGTACCTGCCGGCGAGGACGTTCTGTACTGCCTGCACACCGACTATCTGGCTGGTTGGGGTGACCAGCGGCGGGTAACCGAGCTCTTTTCTGACCTTGGGTACTTCGGCATAAACGTCGTCGAGGCGGTCTATTGCGTTTGACATCCTGAGCTGCGACACCAGATTGGAAATCATGCCGCCGGGAGTCTGGTGTACCAGCACATTGGTGTCAATAACCGAAATTCGGGTGGTATTCAGAAAGTCGCGATATTTCGGTGCGATGGACTCAAGATAGTCGCCAATCTTGAGCATCTGGGCCAGGTCCAGGCCGGGGTCACGCGGCGTTCCCCGCAGGGCGGCGATAATCGGTTCCACCGCCGGATGCGAGGTGCGCAGGGCGAAAGGTGCCACGCAGGTGTCAATCATGTCCACACCCGCCTCCGCCGCCTTGTACATGGACATTGACGCCATGCCGCTGGTGTAGTGAGTGTGCAGGTGGATAGGCACCTTGACCGTTTTCTTCAGGGCGGAGACCAGCGTGTAAGCATCATCGGGAGCAATAAGCCCCGCCATATCCTTTATGCAGATGCTGTCGGCTCCCATGTTCTCAAGGATGCGCGCCTTTTCCAGATAATAGTCGAGGGTGAATACCGGCCCGCCCATCTTGGGCTCGGTGAGGGAGTAACAGATGGATAGCTGGGCATGTTTGCCCGCTTTTTTGACCGCCTTGCAGGAGGTTTCCAGGTTGCGCTCATCATTGAGGGCGTCAAATATTCGGAAAATATCAATGCCGCATTCCGCAGCATGTTTGACAAAGGCATTAACCACATCATCAGCGTAATTGCGGTAGCCAACCAGGTTCTGTCCACGGAGGAGCATCTGCAGGGGAGTATCGGGCATTAATTTTTTCAGGGCGCGGGGTCTGTCCCAGGGGTCCTCGTTCAGGAAACGGCAGGCTACATCGAAGGTGGCGCCGCCCCAGACCTCCATGGAGAAAAAACCGGCCTTGTTCATCTCTTCGGCAATAGGCAGCATATCCTCGGTTCGCATGCGGGTGGCGTAGTTTGACTGGTGCCCGTCGCGCAAAGTCAAATCGGTGATTTTCAGGGGATTCTTGTTTGACGTGTCCGTCATTATATTCTGACCTCCTTAAGCCAGCGGTGCTATCATTAAATACCGCAACCATTTTACACTGTTCGCTGCTGGTTGGCAAAAAGGATGGTCGCGCATATAAGAGGACGTCATTTTACAAATACAATTGATGTAATATAGAATGCCTGAGGGGGCAGGGCGGGGGGCTTATTCCTCTCAGGAGGGCTTTTTTTGATACCTATCGAACAGCATAGCTATAATTCTGCAACTGCCGGGCGGACATTATTTTACGGGTGGGTCATCGTGGCTGCCTGCATGGTTATCATGGCGATGCACACCGGCATGATGTATACCTACGGCGTTTTCTTCAAGCATTTGATCGCTGATTTCGGCTGGAGTCGTGGGGCTACCGCAGGGGTTCACTCGGTGTTTATGGTTACTCACGGGCTCTTTGCCATCGTTATGGGGTGGTTGGTGGACAGGTTCGGCCCCGCCAAAGTAATGGCCGCCTGCGCTTTCATCAGCGGACTGGGGTTGGCGCTGACCAGCCAGATTAATGCCCTGTGGCAGCTTTATATGACCTATGGAGTTATCTTTGGCATAGGCGCAGGCGCCGGTTTTATCACCACTATGGCAACCACCGCCCGCTGGTTTATCAAGCGCCGCGGACTGGCTCTGGGCATTGTCGCCAGTGGTGCCGGGCTGGGTACCATGCTTCTGGCCCCGGTAGCCGAGCGTCTCATCACTGCTTTCGATTGGTCAACAGCATATCTGGTTCTTGCCGTAGCAACCTGGGCGATTATGATTCCGTGCGCTCTTCTGCTGCGACGTGACCCGGCAGAGAAAGGGCTTCGACCTTACGGCTCCGATGAAGCCATGACATCAGTAAATGGAATGGAGCAGCTGGAAGCGAGTACTGCCGAAACAGGTATCAATTTGAGGGCGGCGGCACGGTATAAACCGCTGTGGATGCTCTTTATCATCTTTTTCCTGTTCAATTTTTGCCTGCAAATGGTAATGGTGCACCTGGTGAACTACGCGACTGACATCGGGATTGCATCGCTGTATGCGGCCACGTTTATCAGCATCATCGGCATTGGTAGCTTTGTCGGCCGAATAACCATGGGTGGCGCCTCCGACCGCATTGGTGCCAATACCGCCCTGGTAATTTGCTGCGCGATAATGATGATCACTCTAATTTTCCTCATCTTTGCCCGGGAGCCGTGGATGTTTTACCTTTTTGCCCTTGTTTTTGGCTTTGCCTATGGCGGGGAAGTGCCGCAGATGCCAGTCCTGGTGGAGCAGTTCTTCGGAATGCGCGCTGTGGCCACCCTGGTCGGAGTAACCGTTCTCGGCGCCACTATCGGCGGTGCTTTCGGTGCCTGGGCGGGCGGTCAGATATTTGATGTAACGCAAAGTTACCAGCCGGCTTTTACCATCGCGGCGGCTATCGGCTTTACTGCCATGGCGCTGACACTTATGATGAGAAAGGCCGGGGCGGTTATTAAAAGGTGACCATTAACGTTCGCCGCTGGTATTTTCCCTTGTCATTCAGGCAGGGAAAAGGGTATAATTCGGTGCTGATTGCAGGCACTGAAGAACCGGGTGCGACGAGAGGGTACGATTATAGATAGACGCAGAGTTCTGTCATTCCTGACCGGGTTGTTACCTCTCTTAGTGCTCGCTCACTTCGGACACCACCTGATGATGGCATTGCTGTCGCCGCTTCTCCCCTTCATTCGCAGCGATTTTTCCCTCTCATACACTCAGGTGGGTGGATTGCTCTTTGCCTACAATATTGCTTACGGCATCAGCCAGCTCCCCGCCGGCTGGGCAGCCGACCGTCTCGGCCCCCGCATCATGCTCACCGTTGGTGTTGCCGGTGTGGCGGTGGCCGGGCTGCTGATAGGTCTTGCTCCAAGCTATATTGTCCTGGCGCTTTTTCTGGTTATCCTGGGGTTAGCGGGGGGCGGCTACCATCCCGCGGCATCGCCGCTGGTCTCCGCCTCAGTCAGTCCAGAGAACCGGGGTAAAGCGCTCGGCATCCATCAGATAGGGGGCACGGGGAGCTTTTTCCTGGCGCCGCTCATTGCGGCGGGACTTGCCAGTGTTCTGGGCTGGCGTGGCACGTTTCTTGCCATATCGATTCCGGCCATTGCCTTCGGCATATTATTCTACATACTTCTGGGGCGTATGGGCTATGCCAACGTAGCCCGGAAGAAAGCGGTAGATGCTGCCGCAGTAAAGCCGTCGGAACCGGTCGACCTGCGCCGACTGTCGGCTTTTATCGCGATAGGCATCGCCAGCATGGTCCTGATTTATTCCACGCTCCAGTTCGTCTCGCTCTACGCGGTTGACGTTCTGGGCGCCAGCAAGGAGACGGGAGCAGCTCTGTTATCCGTCGCCTTCTTTGGGGGCATCTGGGGTGGCCCTATGGGTGGTTTTCTCTCTGACCGTCTGGGGCGGGTACCGGTGATAATCACCGTCGGGCTTATTGCCGGACCGGCTATTTACCTTTTGAATTTTGTATCCCTGGGTTTCAGCCTCTATGCCGTGCTTCTTCTGATGGGCACCGCGATGCACGTTGGCATGCCGGTGGTGGAGTCTTACATCATCAGCCACGTTTCGCCGCAGAAACGCTCCACGGTGCTCGGCATTTACTATATGGGCAGTCGCGGGGGACCGGCGATTACGCTTCTGCTCGGCTACCTCATTGACACTTACCAGTTCTATATGACGTTATCCTGGGTAGCGCTTACC
>JBARQF010000135.1:0-8607 GCA_049643605.1 Dehalococcoidales bacterium | reverse complement strand
GCCCCGGCACGAACCACTTTCTGCTCATTATCGGTGAAAGGCCAGGAGCAGCCAATCTCACCGATAAGCCCGGCATGTATCCCGGTATTACCAAAGCCCTCGAAGATGTCCTTTACAAATTCCTCGGCGATTTCTTCCTCGCTCTTGGCATACACATCGACGCCGGTCGCCGGATAAGAAGATTCCACATAGTAAGCAGTGCCCATAATGATATTCAAGCCGGTGGTGCGGGCGATGCGGGCCACCGCCCTGGGGTCGGGATAGAGGCCTCGTATGGTCAGCTCAACGATAGTTTCCCCACCCAGCGCCTTGTAGCGCATGACCTCGTCTATCACCAGTTCCTCATCGAAAAGCTGAAGGTCATCCCAGTTCTGGAAAGGATGGTAGCGTATCCACCAGAGGTTTTCGATTGTTACTGGCTGGCTGGCCCAGTATCTTTCCGTGGCCTCGCCCGTGGCATAGTGCCAGGTTCTCGCATCGCAGATGAGGTGCTCATGTGGCAGTGTGATACCCATTTCCGACGGCTCAAGCAAGCCCCGTACCGACTGTACCTTACCTTTTAGTTCTGCCTGTTTCACGTTTTTCCTCCCTTTGGTCTCTATTACTGTTATGCCTTTTCTCTCACGGCATTCTCCGCAGCGATGCGGCCGAAGGCGATGCATTCCGCCAGGTTACCACCGCCCGCAGGATAAAGCATGCCGAATACGGAACCACACTCTCCGGCCGCATACAGGCCCGGAATAAACTCGCCGAACGGATTGAGCACCTGCGCCCGGCCGTTCCGTCGCGGGCCGCCCAGTGTGTTTGACCCGCCGGGAAATAACCCGATGGCGAAGTAGGGCGGCTCGTCCAGCGGCGCTAGTTCAAGCGGGTTGCGGGCAAACTCGGAGTCGCTGCCCGCCTGGCAATGCCGGTTCCAGGTATCAATGGTATTGGCCAGGTTTTCCGGAGGCATATTGAGGTTGGCGGCAAGCTCAGCAATCGTTTCGCCCTTCACAATCCACCCCTTCCGCAGCTCAGCCAAATTGTCCCGACTCCACCGGTAAAGCCGGTGCGGGCCGGTGGGGCCGCTGGACAGCTGGGCCAGCGGGCCATACTCCATTCGCCGCCGGTCGAAAATATGATAGCTGGGCACCCGCGGATATTCCAGTTTGTAGGAGTCAAACCAGCCGCATTCATACGAAGCCGTATGCGGCTTCAATTCCTCGGTCATGTAGCGGCGGCCATACCTATCAACGATGATGAAGCCAGCCGGCGCCTTTTCTTTTTCCGTTTTCATCGAGCGCTGGCTCCAGCCGCCGCCGCTGAAGTCTATGAAAACGCCCATGGGAAAGTCCGGGAACTTGGCGCAGAGTCGTGCCGAGACGCAGTTCATATGCCAGAGGTCGGCACCGACCTCCTGGGCCATCCTGATGCCGTCGCCGGTATTGCCGGTGCCGCCGGCGAAGTACATCGGGTATACGCGAAGGTACTGCAGCTTCATCGCCTCGCTCTCCTCAAAGCCGCCGCTGCACAGAAGCACCGCTTTAGTGGCCCTGATATTTGCCTCGCGGGGAGTGTTCCCTCGACCGTCAGCCACCTTCACGCCGATTACCCGGCCCGCGTTATCGGTCAATAACCGCATGGCTGATACCTGATAACGCACGTCAATATTTCTGGCGGCAACATGGTCGTACATAAACTTCATCATGCGGAGGCCATTACCCTGGTATTTCCACAACTCCATGCTGTCGGCACCGGGGAACTGGGGAAACTCGGCGACATTGGAAAGAAATTTAATGTTGCCGCCCATCCGGGTAATCCAGTCTTTGTTCTGGGCAGTATAGGTAATCCAGGCCTTCACCGTCTCCGTATCCGTCCACGGTAGCTCTGGATAACTGCCGACCTGGTTCAGGGCAGTCATATACTCGGTAGCTCGCTTAATATCTGAGAGAGATAAAAACACTCCCATGGCGATGCTGCTACAGGTGCAGTGCGTCTCGGCGGGCTGCTTCTCCAGAAGGGTAACGCGAGCATCCAGGTCATGGGCGGTTATTGCCGCCACCGCGCCGGAAAGCCCGTAACCGATAATAACGATTTCTGTGGTCTCGTCCCAGCGATAATTCTCTTCTGTTAACACAGCGTGCTCCTTATACCAGAATTACCAGTAAGAACCTATCCAGGTGGCCATTTGAGGTTGGGGCACCGGAGGCCGTTTCAGGATGAATTTCTCATTGATATCCGTGCCCAAACCGGGGCCGGTGGGAACTTCAAGATAGCCATCCTTATATTTAATGGGCTCGGTGAGCATCTCGTTGTAGAGGTCAAGATAGGGGTAGAAGAATTCCTGGAACTGCAAATTGGGGATGGTGGCATCAAGGTGCAGGCTGGCCAGCACACAGAGGGGTCCGTTGGAGTTATGGGGCTGGACGGAGACATAGTAGGCCTCAGCCATAGCGGCCACTTTTTTCAATTCCATAAAACCGCCTATGTGGCAAATGTCAGGCTGGATGATGCGCGCCGCCTGTTTCTCCAGTAAAACGCGAAACTCCCAGCGGGTGAAGAGTCGCTCACCGGTGGCCACAGGCAGATTTATCGACCGCTGCACCTCAGCCATAGCATCGATGTTATCCGGCGGGATGGGCTCCTCGTAGAAGAAGGGGTCGAATGGCTCCAGTTTCTGCGCCATGCGGATGGCGCTGTGCATATTGAAACGACCGTGACATTCAACGAGTATGTCCACAGACGGCCCCACTGCCTCCCGCACCGCCTTGACGCAGGCGATGGCGTACTCCTCCTCCGACTTGGGAATGACCTGCCCTCCTTCACGGAAAGGGTCCCATTTCATGGCCGTAAAGCCTTTATCCACCATTTTCAGGGCATTTTCGGCGATTGATTCCGGGGTATCCTCGGCGGTCACCTCGGTCACTATTTTCTGGAAGGCCCAGGCATTGGCGTAGGCTCTCACTTTATCCCGGAGTTTTCCACCAAGGAATTCGTAAATAGGCACGCCGAGCGCCTTCCCCTTGATATCCCACAGCGCCTGCTCTACCGCGCTGAGCGCGCTGAGTATGATAACCCCACCGTGCCAGAAGGTGCTCTTATAGATGGAATTCCAGATATATTCAATCTGGAAAGGGTCCTTGCCAATGAGGAAGTCCTTCAATGACTCGGCCGCCTTGGCAACGACATCGTTGAATCGCTCCAGGCTCGCTTCCCCAACGCCGGTAAGACCTTCATCGGTATAGATTTTCACGAAAGTCCAGTTGGCGTGTGCGCCCTGGGTCTGGAAAACACGCAGGTCAGTGATTTTCACCAGCATACCTCCTGATTTATATTAGAGACATTGGTAAAATGGGTTACAAGGATTATACTCTCCCAGTTGAAAAGTCTGCAAGGTTAACCTTGACCCTGTAAACCGCATTATGATAATCTTACTGTGGAATTCAACTCTAACTGTAATTTCGGAGGAGGTAAGATATGCCAGAAATGGATGCTGCTAAACTCAAGGAAATCTACACCAACATGGTAAAAATCCGCTTTTTTGAGGAAAGGGCCATAACCGAGTACCGCAAAGGCCTGCCCGGCTTTGTCCACTCCTCAATCGGACAGGAAGCCGTCCCGGCAGGAATTTGCGCCTTTCTCCGCGAAGATGACTATACCATCACGACGCACCGCGGCCACGGCGATATCATCGCCAAGGGTGCCCAGCTCGACCGGATGATGGCCGAGCTTTTCGCCAAAAAGACCGGCTACTGCAAGGGCAAGGGCGGCTCCATGCACATCGCCGACGTGTCACGCAACATCCTCGGTGCCACCGGCATCGTCGGTGACGGCCTTCCCATCGCCGCCGGCGTCGGTGCCGCTCTCAAGATGCAGGGCCGGGACAGCATAATGGTAGCTTTCTTCGGCGACGGGTCGACCAACTCAGGCGCCTTCCATGAAGGCATCGGGCTGGCGGCAGCATGGTCCCTGCCCGTGCTCTTCGTCTGCTCGAACAACCAGTACCAGCAGAGTACCCCCACCCGTGATTACACTCGCCTGACCGATCTCGCCGACCGTGCCAAAGGCTACGGGATTCCCGGAATCAGCGTTGACGGCAATGACGCCATTGCCGTTGCCGAGGTAGCCCGCGAGGCGATTGATAAATGCCGCAAAGGTGAAGGCCCCATATTCATCGTCGCCAACACCTATCGCACCGTCGGCCACCACATGGGCGACCCCGGTACCAGCTACCGGCCCAAGGAAGAAGTTGAGGAATGGAAGAAAAAAGACCCCATCAAGCGCCTGCGCCAGCAGATGGTACAAAGCAAGATGGCCACGGACGCCGAGCTTGATGAAATTGAAAACAGCGTGCTGCGGGAGCTGGATGAGGCGGTCAAGTTCGCTCAGGAAAGCCCCGAGCCCACGCCGGAAGAAGCACTGGAAGATATTTACGCCTGATATAAAAAGGGGGAAACATGCCAGAGTTAACCGTTCGAGAATCACTGCGGGAAGCGCTCCGCGAAGAGATGAAGCGCGACCCCAAAGTTTTTATGCTGGGAGAGGAAATCGCCGAATACGGCGGTTCCTATAAGGTAAGCCAGGGACTGCTTGAGGAGTTCGGCCGCGACCGCATCAGGAACACACCCCTGGCCGAGGCTGGCATCGCCGGTGCTGCGCTGGGTGCAGCACTGGTCGGCATGAGGCCGGTGGCGGAAATCATGTATATAGACTTTTCCTTCATCGCCGCCGACCAGATTATCAACCAGATTGCCAAGCTGCGCTACATGACCGGCGGCATGGTCAAGGTGCCGGTGGTAATCAGGACGCAGGGCGGCGGCGGGGTGGCCGCCGGGCCACACCACTCACAGTCGCTGGAGGCCATTTTCGCCCATATCCCGGGCCTTTACGTGGTCATGCCCTCCAATGCCTACGATGCCAAAGGCCTGCTCAAGAGCAGCATCAGAGAGGACAACCCGGTCATCTTCATCGAGCATAAAAAGTTATACGGCGAAGCGTGTGAGGTTCCCGCAAAAGAGTACACCATCCCGCTGGGCAAAGGCGAAATCAAGCGCGAAGGCAAGGACCTGAGCATCATCACCTACTCGCGCTGCGTGAACTTCGCCCTGGAAGCCGCCGAAGAGCTCGCCAAGGATGGCATCGATGCCGAAGTGGTCGACCTGAGAACGTTGAAGCCGCTTGATGAGGATATTATCCTGAGCTCGGTGCAGAAAACGAGCAAGGCAATGGTGGTCTATGAGGCCTGCCGCACCGGTGGCTTCGGCGCCGAGATTGCCGCCCTTATCGGTGAGAAGGCATTTGATTACCTGGACGCCCCTATCAGGCGCGTGGCCTCGCTGGATTCGCCGGTGTCCTTCAACCCGGGACAGGAGCAGTATATACTGGTCAACCCGGAAAAGATAAAAACGGCAGCCCTTGAGATGATGGGCAAATAGAAAATCAGAGCGCTTTGATTTATAACGAGTGGAGGTACCAGTATGGCTGTGGCCGTTATCTTCCCCAAGCTTGATGAGGCCATGACGAGCGGCAAAGTCGTTCGGTGGCTGAAGAACGAGGGCGACCCCGTGGAAAAAGGGGAGATAATTCTGGAAATTGAGAGCGAAAAGACCTCTTTTGAGTTGGAAGCCGAGGCCTCGGGCATCCTGAGCAAGGTAACGGCGAAAGAAGGAGACGAGGTACCGATAGGCACCACCATCGCCTTCATCCTGAAGCCCGGCGAGGAAGCGCCCGAGGTTGAGACACCGGTTAAAGTCGAAGCGAAAAAAGAACCGCCGAAGGCAGAAGCCAGAACGGAAGCACCGAAACCAGCCGGTGAATCGAAGGAGATAAAAGCCTCACTGCTGGCCAGAAATATCGCCAGAGAGAACAACGTTGACCTGAGCCTGGTAACCGGAACCGGACCGGGCGGCAGAATTACCAAAGAGGACGTACTCAAATTTGTTGAGGAAGGCGGGGCGGCTGCCGCACCGACTCCCCGCGAAGCGCCGGCAGGAACTGAGGAAGAGATTGTCCCCCTTTCCACCATGCGCGAGGTTATCGCCCGGCGCATGACGGAGAGCTTTCAGACGCCGCACTTCTACCTCACGGTAGAGGTTGACGCTCAGGAATTACAGCGGACACGACAGCAGTTGCTGCCGGTAATAGAAAGCAAAGCCGGCGTCAGGCTGACACTGACCGACCTTGTTGTCAAGGTAGTGGCCAAAGCGCTGGAGAAGAACCCGGCCATAAACTGCTCCTATGCCGACGGCTCGGTGAAGCTGCTCAAGCGAATCGACATCGGACTGGTCACTTCCGTTGAGGGCGGTTTGATGGTGCCCGTCATCAGGGATGCCGGCACGAAATCGCTGGCGGAAATCGCGCAGGTCCGTGCCGAACTGGTGCAGAAGGCAAGAGAGCGCACCCTCACCAGGGAAGAGATGGCCGGCAGCACTTTTACCATCTCCAACATGGGCATGTACGATATCGACCAGTTCAGCGCCATCATCCAGCCGCCGGAGGCAGCGATACTGGCCGTGGGGAGAATCACGGAAAAGGTCGTGGCCAGAAATGGCGAGATGGTCATCAGGCCGGTGATGAACCTTACCCTGAGCATTGACCACCGTGTTCTGGACGGCGCGCTCGGTGCGCAGTTTCTGCAAACGGTGAAAAGCTATCTCGAACAGCCGCTCAACCTGATACTCTAGCCATCTGTGGCCGCAGAAAATCAAGGATAATTTATGAGAGGGGGGCTTGCCCCCTCTTTTCTCTTTCCGTATTTAGTGTTATATTTTGTTGCGAAGGAGGTCTGGCCATGCCGTACCAATATATAATCTACACAAAGGAGGATGGCGTTGCCTGGCTCCGCCTCAATCGACCCGAGGTCCTCAATGCCATCAGCCCGGCGCTTCTTTCCGAAATGAAAGATGCCCTCGAAAAGGCAAGTAAGGATGACGACATAGGCGTGGTGGTGCTCACCGGGGAGGGGCGCGCCTTCTCTGCCGGCGTGGACCTTAAATCACTGGGCGACCGCAAACTGGAGGGCGGGCGCGTCGGCCCGGTACTGGACGACCCTGCCCGAGAAATGCTTGATATCATACAGACGATGCTCAAGGTCGTCATCGCCATGGTCAACGGGTACTGCTTCACGGGAGCACTGGAAATTGTTCTGGCCTGTGATTTAATCGTTGCCGCCGAGGAAGCCAAGCTCGGCGATACCCATACGCGCTGGGGTATCCGCCCCAGCTGGGGAATGAGCCAGCGGCTGCCACTAATGGTGGGCATGCTGAAAGCAAAAGAGCTATCCTTCACCGCGGATACGGTTACCGCCAGAGAGGCGGAGCGCATCGGTCTGGTCAATATGGTTGTCCCAGGTGATAAACTGGAAGCAGCGGTGAAGGAAATGGCACAAAAGATACTGGGCAACAGCCGCGAAGCGATTGCCGCCTGTAAATACCTGTATAACCGCAGCCAGGGAGACCGACTGCGCGACGGGCTCGAACTGGAAGCCAGGAGCGAATTCACCATTGGCGATACGGAAAACCGGCTGGGGCAGTTCCGGAAAAAGGACTAATTACCCAGGGAGGGAAAGAGATGGATTTCAACCTGACGGAAGACCAGCTCATGCTCCAGACAACGGTCAGAGAGTTCACCGAACGCGAGATTGAGCCGATTGCCGCGCAGCTCGACCGCGAAGGAAAGCTGCCTGATGACCTGATTAAAAAGATGGCCGGAATCGGCCTTCTGGGTATGACCATCCCGAGGCAGTACGGAGGCACCGAGGTCGGCAATGTAAACTGCGCCCTGGCCTGCGAACAGGTTGCTTATTCCGGCACCGGTGCCTGGTGGCTGGTGGGCTTTCAGAACAGCATTTCGGAGTGCATCGCCCACTTCGGCTCGGAAGAGCTTAAGCAGAAATACATCAGGCCGTTCTGTGAGGGCACCGCCTATGCCAGCATCCAGTTCACTGAAGAGGAAACCGGCTCCGACCCCGAGTCGCTCATCACCACCGCCCGGCCGGACGGTGATAACTACGTGATAAACGGCATGAAGCGTTTCAGCACCTTCGGTGCCCGCGATGGCTACGCCATCATCTACACCAAAGATGAAGACGGCGCCTGCACCGCCTTTGTTTTTGAGAAGAATATACCCGGCTATTCGTCGACTAAAGTATGGGAGCTGATGGGAGGAGGAGGGATAGAAGCCGCCGACGTATACGTCGAGGATATGCGCGTGCCCAAGGCCAACATGCTGGGTGAGAAGGGCAAGGGATTTGAAGCTCTGCTCTACTGGATATCAACGGAGAAAATCGAGCAGTGTGCCGCCTGTGTTGGCATTGCCCAGGCGGCGATTGATGAGGCGACCACCTATATCAAGTCAAGGATGGTGAGAGGTAAACCGATATCAGGCATGCAGGGAATCCGCTGGCAGCTCGCCGATATGCAGGCAAAACTGGAAGCGGCCCGCTGGCTCACCTATCGTGCCGCCTTCCTGCAGGACCAGAGTGCGCTTTCCTGGATGACCGAGGCCGCTGCGGCCAAGCTGTTCGTCGTGCCCGCCGCAATCGAAATCGTGGAGACGGCAAGGCGAATCCACGGTGCTTACGGCTATACCAGAGAATTCAAAATTGAACGCTTATCTCGTGCCGTC
>JBARQF010000134.1:0-3922 GCA_049643605.1 Dehalococcoidales bacterium | reverse complement strand
CTATGATGCTGCCCGGACCGATGCTCACGTCGCTGCCGATGACGCTGTTTTTCACCTCGGTGAACGGCGCAACGACCACGTTATTGCCGATGCTCGTCGCCGGGAAAATACAGACGCCGGGCCCGATATCACAGCCCTCCCCAATAACCACCGGCCCCGCGATATACGAATTGGAACGTATCACCGTACCATTGCCGATGGAGACCTGCCCTTTAATCGAAACACCGGCTTCAATGGTGCCGGCTGAACTCGCCTGAGCCTGCTGCAGGATGGCGGCATTGAGATTCAGGATGTCCCAGGGGTAAATGGCATCCAGCCATGCGCCCCCGGTTTCCACCGCCTGGATTTTTTGGCCCTGCCCTATCATCCGGTTGGCGACGTCAGGAAGGTCCAGTTGAGGTTCAACAAAATCGAAAATGGCCTGGCTGAAGGCATATATACCGGTGCTGACCAGATTGCTGGCCGCTTCTTCCGGTTTCTCAATAATCTCGCTTACCTTTCCGTGCCGTACCGTCACCACGCCGTACCGCATCGGGTTGTCCACTTTCTTTACCAGCACTGCCTCCGGCTCGATGGCGCCGAACCGGTCAATGGTCTCCGCGGTAATCAGGTTATCTCCGGGCAGGACCAGGAAGCTATCCTTGATGGCCTTTTTTGCCCGGGCCAGCGCGTGTGCCGTGCCCAGCTGGCGTTCCTGCGTCACATATGTCAGGTCGACCCCGAAAAGCTCTCCGGAGCCGAAATAGTCAAGCACCTGTTCTTTGTGGTAACCAACCACCAACACAATATCGCGAATACCTTTCTGCGCCAGCGCCTCAATCACATACTGCAGAATAGGCTTACCGGCAATGGACAGCATGACCTTGGGCCGGTTCACCGTGAATGGCCTCAGTCTCTGTCCCTCTCCAGCGGCCAGAATAACTGCCTGTCTCATCATCCCCTCCTCATAATATCCTGGATTCCGGCGAAATTACCCCGCTCGCCACCGCCCCCGGCCCGATAAGGGTATGGTCACCAATCATACTGCCGACATTGATGCTGGCGTTTATCCCCGTTTCCACCATATCCCCGATTATGGCGCCCAGTTTACGCCTGCCGGTATCAATACCCTGAACGAATACCGCCTTCTTGTCCAGTCTCAGGTTGGCGATTTTGGTACCGGCGCCAAAATTACAAGCCTCGCCGATGACGCTGTCGCCGGCATAGTTATGGTGGGGAAGTTTACTGTTTCTCATGATGATGCAGTTCTTCACTGCCACCGCGTTGCCGATATGACAGTTGTCCCCGATGGCGGTGCAGGGCCTGATGTAACAGTTGGGACCAATATCACAGTTCTCCCCGATTATCACCGGTCCAACAATATATGAACCAGAACGAATGACCGTATTTTTACCGACGGAAACGGGCCCTTTCACGACCACGTTTGCCTCCACCTCGCCCGAGTTCTCCGCTTTTAAATCGGCCATCAATGTTTCATTTGCGGTCAGTAAATCCCAGGGATAGCTGATGTCCAGCCACTGGCTTATGGTATGACAGGCAATATTGTGCCCGGCCTCCATCATCAGGGCTAGAGAATCAGTCAGCTCGTACTCGCCGCGCGGCGATTTCCCGGTCCGGGATATCGCTTTATGAATCTCCGGCGTCAGGAGGTACAGGCCAGCGTTTGCCAGGCGCGAGGGCGGGTTTTCCTCTTTCTCATAAATACGGACCACCCTGCTACCATCCACTTCGACAACGCCCAGTCCCCGCGTGTCCGCCACTTCAATTGCCGTCATCGTCGTACCTTTCTTGGCTGCCATTTCCTCTATATCCCGGCGCCCGATAATCATGTCGCCGTTAATCAGCAGGAAATCGCCCGCCGTCAGGTCCGCCACCATTCCCAAAGCATCCGCTGTACCCAGCTGCCGCCGCTGTTTTACGTAGTCAATCTGCGCGTTCCACTTCTGACCATCACCGAAGTACTCAAGCACCGCCTCGTCATGATAGCCAACCACGAAGATGAACTCACTGATGCCAGCCGCACTCGCTTCGATAAGCAGGTGCTCCAGTATAGGTCTGTTGGCAATGGGCAGCATTACCTTGGGCCGGGCATAAGTAAGAGGTCGCATCCGGCTGCCCTCACCAGCCGCCAAAACAACCGCTTTCAATCCAAATTCTCCCTGTTTGATACCGTCACTGGAGACACTATGAAGAGAAGAATCATCACTGGTGAACCGGTAAGTCTCCGCGTTTTCCTCATTCTACTACGCTGACCTCAAAAGTCAATAGAATAGAAAGGTAAGAACACTATATACCGAGTCTGGAACGCGTATAGAGAAGCCTGAGCACGTCGTCGCGGTCTATCAGGCCGGTGATTCTGCCATCGCTCACCACCGGCATCTGGCTGATACCGTGCTCTTCCATCTGTTCGATTACGCTCAGCACTTCTTCATCGGGCTGGATTACCTTTAGTCGCTCCGCCGGAGTCATAGCATCGCCCACTGACGTAGCAGACCATTCCTTCTGGTCAACCGACTTGATGTTCCGTAAAGTCAGTATGCCCCGCAGCTCTCCACCGTCGGTGACCAAGAAACACCGGTGCCCGCTGGTAAAAATATAGCCCTGAACCACCTGGCTGATGGTCGTATCTGGAGATATCACCGGGCAGGTGGTCGCCATAACATCAGCCACCCTGATTCCCTGTAGTGCCGACTGCCATTGTGCCTGCCGATAACTGGCGGTGGCCATATAGCTCAGGAACAGCCCGATAAATGCCAGCCAGAGGCCATTAAACCAGTTTCCTGGATAAATGAACATCAGGATGACGCCAGCGGCTATAAAAAGATAACCGACCCCCCGCCCAACCTCGACCGCAACACGGGTGGCGCGCTGGTAATTGCCGCTGAAGCGCCACAGAAGGGAGCGAAAGATGCGACCGCCGTCGAGGGGAAAGCCGGGTATCAGGTTAAAGAGAGCCAGCACCGCGTTTATCCGTGCCAGCCAGAACGACAGGGCCGCGATTGGCTCGTTGACATCTTGCAGCAGAATGTAGAGCAGGAAAAATAAGCCGCCAATGGCCAGGCTCGCCAGCGGGCCAGCCAGCGCCATCCGGAATTCCGCCCCGTGCCGCGAGGCTTCACGTGCCATATGAGCCACCCCGCCAAAGAGAAACAGGGTTATGCTTCTCATGGGAATGCCATTTGCCCGACCGACCAGACTGTGGGCCAGCTCATGAGCCACCACAGAGGCGAAGAAAAGCAAGCTGGTCGCTATGCCGGTGAGCCAGTAGGTCGGTGAACTCCATTCCGGATAGGCGTACGGGAAGTACTGCCAGGAGAGGGAAGCGGTAATCAGCACGAAAATTACGAACCAGCTGTAGTGGATGCGGAACTGGATGCCGAAAATTCTGCCTAAGCTAAAAGCGCCACCCATACGATTATGTCAAGCTAGCATCGGGGTGAGCCGATGCCCAAATACTTATCCACCAGCTCCATGGCGCAGTATTTGCCACACATGCTGCAGGCTGAGCCGGCAGTGGTATGCTGCTGATGAACCTTCTGGGACCGCTCCGGATTCAATGAAAGCCGGGCCTGCTCTTCCCAGTCGAACTGCTTGCGGGCTAGTGACATCTTCCGGTCCCACTCCTCGGCGCCTTTCACTCCCTTGGCAATGTCGCCGGCATGAGCGGCGATGCGTGAGGCGATTACCCCCTGCTTCACATCCTCATAATCGGGCAGGGAAAGGTGCTCTGATGGCGTCACGTAGCAGAGAAAATCGGTGCCGGCCGCGGCGGCTATGGCCCCGCCGATGGCTCCCGTGATATGGTCATAGCCGGCGCCAATATCGGTAACCAGCGGACCCAGCACGTAAAACGGTGATCCCTTACAGACCGCAGTTTGCAGTTTGACAGTGGTTTCAATATGGTTCAGTGGCAGATGTCCGG
>JBARQF010000133.1:0-9964 GCA_049643605.1 Dehalococcoidales bacterium | reverse complement strand
TGTTCCGATTCAGGCCTAAACCGATTAATCCTGTAATAAACAATGTATTCCTATCTCAGAGTAGCAAACCTCTAACCGAGAACAGTATGAAGCTAATGTTTTCAAGGTTGGCAAAGAGGTCTGGAGTCCACAGGCTTCATGCACATCTGTGCAGGCATACTTTCGCGACGAGGTTTCTGATCAACGGTGGTGATGTATTTAGCCTTCAACAGATATTAGGACACTCTACTTTGGAGATGGTTAGGCATTACGTAAATCTGGCATCAAGTCACATAACTATTCAGCACCAGAAGTACTCACCATTGGATCGTCTAGATCTACGGGGATAACTACAGTCAAAAGGGAGCTATGGTTGATATTACTATAGCTCCCTTTTATTTCATATTGAACAATTTAAGCAACTGTTACCTGAAGTGCACAAAACAGACAAAAGTTGTCTGATCGAGCGAAACAGACTACTGCATTTCCCTGTGGCTCTATAGCACAAACCAAAAAATTTAGCTCAAGGCTTTGATGATTTCCTGGCAGAACTCGGGTAGGGTGTCGGGACACTGGCCGGTGATAACATTGCCTTCTCTTATCGCCGGTGCGTCAACCCATTCCGCACCCGCATTCTTTACATCGTCGCGTATGGCAAGCCAACCGCAGGCCTTCTTTCCTTTCAGTATATCGGTCCCCTCCGCTGCATCCGTTGAGATAAAAACCCAGGGTCCGTGGCAGATAGCCGCTACAATCTTCCCCTTTCTGTACATATCGGCCATAAATGACAGGACTCCTGGATCGATGCGCAGAAAATCTGGGCAAAAACCACCGGGAATGATGACCGCGTCGTAATCTTCAGCGCGTATATCTTTTGTGGAGCGATGTGAATAGCGCTTGCCCTCCTCCAGCACAAAGAAGGGAACAGTGCTACCAAATCTACCGGTGACGGGCTTATCTGGGAAGTAGGGTCGGGGGTGATAATGCCCGAGAGCTTCCACAGGTAACGTTGCTACGGTGATTTGAGCACCTTCTTCACTTAGGCGCACAGTGGTGTAAAGAGCTTCGATGTCCTCAAACTCATTGGCGATGAGGATGACGATACGTTTCCCCTTCAGCTTCATTTTACCCTCCTCTTTGTTTTAGTTTAATGAGTATAAACGTTTATTCAATTTTATATTACCTTTTCAGCAATGCCTTAACAAATTCTGGTACGCGTTGGCCACGGCGGTAGCGAAGCGCCATAATATACAATACGATAATCATCATCACCGATAATCCGGCACTACTGAATGTAACCACAAGTGAACTTGTTTGTAACAGAGGAGCGAATTCATTTACTAGAATACTTAGTAATTTTAGCAATGCACCCGTTGCAATTATCAGGATTGTAATACCCAGGATAAATCTCACTGCGACCCCTCGAACGTATTTGGTTACCAGCACTCCAAATTGTAATCCGATACTGGAAGCCACTAGTAAAATAAGAGAAACTAGGATAATAACGTTACCGCTCATTGCGTGGCGGATTGAACCGTAAGCAGCGGAAAAAATAATCTGGAATAGATCCGTGCCGACCGCCACAAAGGTGGGTATACCAAAGAGATAAACCAAAGCCGGCACCACAATAAAACCACCGCCTACACCCATAACACCCACTATAATGCCAATAGTAAAACCGACGGCTAATATAATCCAGAGAGATATACTGACCTGTGATTTGGCGAACTTCAATACAGGCGGTACATTGATGCTTTGAAGCTTTTGTGGGATTACCATTGTTTCCATAGCTTGTGTTAACGCTCCTCCTCCCTCCATGGTATCGAGATGCCTCTTCCTCCTGATGCTTTCTGAGAAGGTATATGAGCCGACTATCGCAAGTATGCATATGGAGATAGACAACACCACTTCATCGGCAAGACCAGCATCCCTGATTCTGTTGATAATCCTTACCCCTACCTCCACTCCGCCCATTACCGCGAGGACCATAATCGTCCCTAATTTTATATCCACATTGCCCAGTTTTCTGTGTCTGAAAGCACCGATTATGGCGTTTCCAGTTACCCAGGCGAGGCTGGTTCCCACGGCGAAACTGGCTGGTACGCCAAGTATAATCAGTGCTGGCATTACGATAACGGCCCCGCCAACGCCGGCAAAGCCGCTCAAGACTCCACCAGCAAGCCCTACATAGACCAAGAGGAATATATTTACATCTATGTTAGACAAGTTTATCATGTGAACTCCATCGTTCAAAAAGTTATTCTGTCAGTTTACAGAAAATCAACAGCCTTCTCAAAGGCCACGCTTTTAAAATGCTGGCTGTTCAGGGAGCAAGGTTATGTTCTGTCAAAAATGGACAACGCTCTGTAGCTCACGCAATTTACATGTAACCTAAACGCCGCATTCTGGCCATTTGCTTCTCTTTGTCCTGCCTTCTGCCCGCTCTTTCCGGTACATTCTCCAAGTCCTGTTCCCAGGCCGGCATGCCGATCTCGCCAGGATTGCTGGTGGCCCGGGCACCCAAGGAACGATAGCCTATTTCATATAACGAGCAGTGGGGGATATTGTATATCTTACAAGTATTCCAGAGCTCTCTCTCCGTGAAATGCAGGATGGCAGATATCCTGGTGTGCTCTGGAACCAGATAACTACCGTCTTTATGGGTAAAATACTCGTCTTCTTTTCGAGCGGTGTGTTCATCGCGTCTGAGGGCCACGAACATAGCTTTAATGCCGTGATCCTCTATGAACGTGTTAAACATAACGGTTTTCATGAGGTGGTTGCCCTCATACGACTCAGCTTCAAAGGTGAATGATTTTTTATCGGAGCCAATCCGTTCCAGTTCCGCTCTGTTGCGTTCGTTGAGGTCTTTCACCTGAACGACGTTATTCAGGTGGCTCATCGCCGCTGCGAGTACGTCGAAGTTGGTTACCCAATGCAGGTTTATATTCCAGTTCTGAGAATACCTTACCAGGAAATCGGTTATCTCGGGGAACGCGTCGCCTTCGTCTATCGTCATTACCTTGGGCAGCTCGATATTATATTCGAGACAGACCTGTCTGACAATCCATAGCTGCAGGGTGCTATCTTTACCACCGGTCCAGGTTACGGCGGTATTAGCCGGTTCGAATTTCTCTAACGCTTCCTTAACGACATCCTTTGACTTCTGAACCAACTCGGCACATTTTTTTACTTTATCTTGTTCAGCCATTTTACCCTCCTTCACTTTTTCTGCCATCTCCTGACCCGGGGCATCAATCTGCTTTTAAGAGCCTCCGCATGCAGCGTCCCGGCAATCAGATTATTGGATTCCTTTGGGTCTTCCTTCAGGTCATATAATTCCCAGCTATCCAGATTAGCTCGGTAGATGACTTTCAGGTCATTCTCACGATAGTAGTAGATGTCCCGGTTCATATCGGGCCCACGTTCGTAGTCTCCTCTATGTGGACTTCGCTGATATACTGCTTCTCCAAACACCCCTTTATCTGGATGGTCAGCGACCGGGAGAAGAGAGGTGCCCTCGAAAGCCGGAGGCGGATTCAACCCGAAAAGATAGGTGATTGTGGGCGGTATATCGATATTGCTGACCAGCTTATCGCAGATTTCTGCTCTGGTTCTGGACGGCTCGTAGATAAGCAGAGGGATATCTATCAGTTCGGAGTACATTTTGTCATCGTGAGAGAGGCCGCCATGCTCGTTGAATTCGTCACCGTGGTCGCTGGTAATAATAATGGTCGTATCTTCGAGGATTCCGAGCTTTTTGAGATAATCCCAGAACTCTTGGACATAGGTATCGACTTCTCTGACATGGACATCGTAGAGCCGCCTTAGCAGCGCCACTTTTTCTAAATCAGGAACATCCCTTTTCAAGAGTGCCTGAAAAAGGCTGTTCATCTCATGCGGCAGAATGTCAAGCGATGGGTCTACCATCTCTATATATTGTCTGCTCGGCATATATGGCTCGTGCGCGTCCATATAATGGAGCCAGAGAAAGAACCGATTATAATCTCCACTGCCTGCGTATGACTTGAGCCAGTTCTGCACCCTATCGTTGATTACATTTCCTCGCATGTAGGCCAGCTCAGGCTCTTCTTCCTCATCCATCGAATCGTAGAAGACATCCCAACCTCTATTCCAGCCCAAATCTTCCGTGATGAAAGGATTTGAATGGAAAGCAGCAGTTATGATTCCAGATTTCTGCAGCACCTCCGAAATCAGAGTTCTCTGTGGTGAAAGCCCGGCCGGCTTCCCATACTCAAGGTAGTAAGAGGACGTCAGTATGCCGGGAAACGAGGCCTGGGTATATGGACCTATGGATTGTCCTTTAGTAAAGACAACGCTTTTATTTTGCATAGAATCGATAAAGGGAGTCAGGTTCTTCGTGTTGCCATAGCATCCCAGGGCATCTTTTCTGATGGCATCGAGAGTGATGAGAATTACGTTTTTCATCAACTTTTTCTTTCCTGATAATATTTGATCAATATATCCACTACTTCCGGCCTGCTGAATTGCTCCGGTGGCCTTTCCCCTCGACCTAGCATTTCACGGAGCTTGGTTCCACTGATCGATAGATGGCTTTCATCGTTGTGGGGGCATGTTTTATAGGAGGCCATTGAATCGCACTTCCGGCAGTAGAAGGTGTTCTCCAGCTTGAGAGGCCTTATGTATAAGTCGTTTTCTTTCAACCCGTCGAAGATATTCTGCGCATCATAAGGTCCGTAGTAGTCACCAACGCCGGCATGGTCTCGCCCGATGATAATGTGGCTGCAGCTAAAATTCTGGCGGATGATGGCATGCAGTATCGCTTCCCTGGGTCCACCGTACCGCATTTCCATGGGATAGACTTTAAGTATCACTCTGTTCTCCGGGTAGTATTTCTCCACCAGGGTTCTATAGCACTCCATCCTTACTTCGGCGGGGATATCATCGGCCTTCAGCCTGCCGACAACGGGGTGGATTAAAAGTCCGTCACAAACCTCCAGGGCGACCTTCGTCAGGTACTCATGGGAACGGTGGAGGGGATTACGAGTCTGGAAAGCCGCAATGGTGGTCCAGCCTTTAGCCGAAAATAGGGCCCTCGTTTCGTAAGGTCGGGCAAATTCTTTAAATCTGTCAGGATAGCCAGCTTCGCTGTATACCCTGACCGGACCGCCTAAGTACACTTCTCCCTGATTGAAAACGCTTGCCACACCGGGGTGGTTGCTGTCATCCGTTCTGAAGACCTGTAAAGCTTCTTCACGCCGGTCATAGAAATACTTCGTTTCTATTGTCATGCTGCCGACGATATCGTTGCTTTCCCCGTCGATAAGAGCAACGTCCTGCCCTTCCTTGATGTTTTGCGCGCATTCCTTTGAGGCAGCCAGAGTGATGGGAATCGGCCAGAGCAAGCCGCTAGCAAGGCGCATATCGGCCAGAACACTCTGGTAATCTTCCCTGCTCATGAAACCCTTGAGAGGGCTTAGCGCTCCCATTCCCAGCATTATCAGGTCGGAGACTTCTTTTGTGTTAAGCCTGACCTGAGGCAACGTACTAGCCCTGCTTAGAGCTTCATTCCTTTCCTCACCTTCGATAAGCAGAGGTAAGAGCTTTCCTCCATGGGGTTGAACCAAATTATTTGTGCTCATCACGATGCTCTTTCACAGTCTATTCACCAGAATCTCTACCGGATTCCTTTCATCTGTGTGTGCGATATCTACCACCAGTTAAAAACAGAGGGATATTTTCCTTTTCCCCTGCGAACAATGGTCACTTTCGAAATCGATCTTAGTAACCAAGGCCAGCGAGTCGCCTCTCCCTTAGTTTCTCTTTCGATTTTTCACGCAGCACCAGCTCAAACCTTTCAGGATCGAGGTTTTTCCCCTGCAGACCCGGATAGTCAGGTCCATAACGATGAGCACGGAATACGTTGTTACCTAAGCCGTGCAATGGATGTGCCCGGAAGTAAAACGGAGACGAATATTCCCAGACGATCTCCTTCTCGGGAGTAACTTCAATGAATCGGCCGATTGTCCCTTCACAGATAAACGTATTGCCGTTGGGCAATCGTTGGGCTCCGGAGATATGGGAGCTGAAAAAGTGCAAAGTAGAGGTCTCCCTGAACTCCCAGACAATTTCCCCTTTCATGTTGACCTCGAGTACCCGGGTAACCCCGATGTTGTTAATCGCACCGGGACGATGTGCACCATTATCAAAGACCAGTATGTTGCCGTTCTCGAGGTATGTGGGATTATGTGGGTGTCCCAGTACACCTGGACCCCAGCGCCACTTCAAGTTACCGGTGCTTTTATCGATAATGGCGATTGTATTTTGTTGGATAAGACAGGCTAAAACATTTCCATCTGGGAGAAGGGAGCAGGTATTGATATGTGTCCATTCCACGCGGGGACATAAAGGACAAATGGCGTCAGTCTCAGGATCAAGGTGTTCATATCCCAACCATTCCCAGACCACCTTTCCATCGGGTGTGATTTCCTGATAGGCATCAGACCATATGACACCTTCTCTCTCAGTTCCAGGGATACCACCTTTTATCTTATTGGCAATGCTATCCGGTGTTTCGACCCACCTTAATATCATGGTGTTACCATTCGGTAAACGTTTAAAATCATGGTGCATATAAGGGTCGTGATATCTCCAGACCACGTTACCCTTCCAATCAATCTCAAGTAGGTCCCCACCACCGGGTCCAATCTCAGGTAAGGCGCTGTCTTTTGTGGTTCCAGCATAGAGCAAATTGCCATTTTCTAGAAGCACTCCATGGCATGCAGGGTCGCCGTCCACAGACCAGTGATGTATCAGGTTGCCCTCCATATCGATCAACCATGGACCTGACCCACGTAGAGGAGCGAAAAGTGTATAGCCGTTATATGCCTTTGATGGCACATAGCAGCCTCCGGGCCGACTCACACGTCCTAGATTCATCTCAACCCTCCTTTGTCATCATATTGTATTCGGTAACCATAGAGCGATTTGCGGGAATAAAACTAGGATAATTATTATCAGTATCTCAATCAGAAAGAAAGGGACGATTCCTTTAAATATCGTTAGCAAAGGAACGGTTTCCGCTATCCCGGCAATTACAAACACGTTCATTCCCACCGGTGGTGTAATTTGTCCCATTTCCATCACTATCACCATGATTACTCCGAACCATATCGGGTCAAATCCCAAAGCAACGATGGTGGGCCAGAAGATGGGCAGGGTAAGCAAAATCATGGGTATAATATTCATCAGGCAGCCGACTATTATATAAAAGAACAGAATCAAGGCAAGAATAACGTAGCGGTGTACATCCAGCCCGGCAACAGCCGCCGATATTTTAAGTGGAAGCTGGCTTATGGCCAAAAAGTAACCCAGAACGGATACGCCGATCAGGATGGCAATTATCATTGGCATAGTTCGCCCGGTATCGAGGAGAGCTTCGGTTACAGTTCGGCGGTTGGCTCTCCCCTTAACGACCATCAATAAAAGTGCCCCAAAGGCACCGACGGCTCCGGCTTCAATTACAGTAAAGATGCCCATGTACAGGCCGCCCACGACCAGCAGGAACAGCGCTATTACTGCCCAGGTTCCTCTGAGGGATATTATTTTCTGCTTTAAGGTGGTTACCGGTCCGGCCGGACCTATGGTTGGAGATAACTTGCTGTGAATGGTTATGCTGATAATGAATAGGCTGGCCAGCAATATGCCTGGAATCAAGCCCGCCAGGAAAAGCTTGCCTATCGACTGCTCAGTTATCAGGGCATAGAAGATAAAACCCATACTGGGTGGGATAAGTATGCCGAGCGTGCCTCCAGCGGCTATAGAGCCGCAGGAGAGACTATCGGCATACTTGTATCTCCGCATTTCCGGAAGAGCTACCCGGCCCATGGCAGCGGCCGTTGCCAGGCTATCGCCGCAAATAGCGGCAAAGCCGGCGCAGCCACCGATAGTAGCACTGGCCAGGCCGCCGGGCAGGTTGCCCAGCCAGGTGTAACACGTGTCGTAAAGGTCGCTGCTTATTTTGGCAGCAAAACAGAATGAACCCATGAGGAAGAAAAGGGGAAGCACCACCAGGAAGAAATTTTCCACCGTGGTGTAGGGAGCTATCTCAAGGCTGCTGATTCCGGCATCAACACCCACGATATACCCGGCACCGACGAACCCGACGAAACCCATGGCAAACCCGATGGGCATCCTCAGGAGCAGGAGAAATACCAGGAATCCTACACCTATCAGTCCCAAGATATTTTTGCTGACCGGCAAATCCATATAAAGAGGCACAACAGCTATACTGCCGATGAAAGCCAGAGCGGGCAATATCAACAATGCCTTCTTCTTACTCTCAGCTATGGCACCGTCAATGGACCGAAAAATCTGGGCTATCAGAACAAAACAGAAGACAATCATGCCGAAAATCATGATGGAAGCGAATATGGCTTTGGGTATGCCCAATATTTCGGAGGTAAGAGCGGGCGGTCCTAAAATCCTCATCATCCAGAAGAAGGACTTCCAGGCCATGAGTACCCATAATGTCAGACTCATTAGACCTGTAACTGTATCGACAACATGTTGAACCCAGGTGGGCAGATTGCCGATTATAATGTCAACCCTGACATGTCCCTTTCTTAAGCCGGTATAGGCTAAGCCGAGAAAGGCGACCAGTATCAGCAGAAACTCTTCCAGTTCTTTGATGCCCGGTATCGGACTTAAAAAAGCATAGCGGCCGATGACGCTGGCCACCAGCAGTATCACCATGATAAACAGTGACACCATGCTTATTCCAACGCCAATCAGGCTTATCGGCCTGACTACCCTCTCTATACCGTCAGCCCACTTGGTTAAAAAGGACATGATTTACCAGTCTTATTTGCGGCTATATGGGTGATCACCCATATAGCCGCAAATCCTCTCTGAAGCGATTCTTTTTTAGACTGATTTATTTGGCGGGTCGGCGAGGACTGTCCGCCCTGCCGGCGAATCCGAACCAATCTTGCTCCGGATAAGGTTCCGCCTCGTACTTGGTCACCAATTCTTTCATTCTGGCTACGAGGGGTTCCGCGTCAACCCCAAGCTCTGCCATATCGGCTATCCAGTCGCCTTCTATGCCGGATGACAGCTCGACCCATTTCTCCTTCTCACCAGCAGGCAGAGTGTAAAACTCATCACCCTTTTCTCCCATCCACTCAATATCTACCGCTGAACCGTGATCCAGGGTGTAGCCGGTGAGTGCTGCCCAGTTCATGCCCAGAACATCATCGAATATCGCCTGGATATCCGGTGGCAGGGAGTTCCAGGTCTCCTCATTCATCGAGGGGTAATCGACCGAGTAGTTAAAGTCAATTATAGTGTGGTAATTTAGTTCGTCAGCGAGCCCGAACGACCTCAAAGGAGCCCAGGGCCAGATACCACCATCGATGACACCTCTTTCCAGCGCCAGGAAACCATCCGACATGGTGATGTGTTCCGGGGTAGCTCCCCAGGACTTTATGGCGGCTAGCTGCATGGGATTTTCACCGGCGATAATCATGCCTTCCAAATCTTCAAGGCTCGTGACCATCTTATCCCTGGTATGAAGGTTGCCGACCGCGGTAACGTGAGTTGCCATAACCCTTGCGCCTTCAAACTGCGGGTAAAACACGTCCGGGAAGTCCTGGTTTACCAGTTCATAGGCAGCCATGCTGGTAATCGCCGATGAGCTTACACCTATAAACGGTAACATGAACATCGTAGCAAGTGGAAACTGGCCCGGAAGGGTATGGGGGAACAAGTCTATCATGTCAACTCTGCCGGCAAGGAGAGCCTCCCAGTACTCCGGTACCTTGAACAGGGAACCGACAGGATAACTGGTTATCTCCACCCTGCCGTCGCTCAGTTCCATAATTCTTTCCATCAATAGAGTGTGTGAGTCATAGTACACCGGATGCAAGGGCGGAAAGGTGCTGTTGTAGTCAATTAGAATAACTTCCTCTGGCGCGGGAGCTGGTGCGGGAGCCGGGGCTGGTGC
>JBARQF010000132.1:0-5455 GCA_049643605.1 Dehalococcoidales bacterium | reverse complement strand
GCCCCGGCCCAACCAGAAATAACAATCAGATGGGTGGGGCAAGTCGGCAGTATGCTCATAGACCCTAAGAACCAAAAGTGGATGGAGATGCTGGACAAAATGGAAGTTGCCAGCGGTGGACGCTTGGAGATTGACTGGTATGGCGCTGGTGACATTGTGGAACAGCAAATGGAGTTTGAGACGGTGAACGCGGGCGCTCTGGATTTGGCCCTGACACCTGCGGCACACTGGAAGAAATTCATACCTGGCCCCGCTGCTCTCTTTTCTTATGTCTCCGGCGGATTGACTGGCGTCGAGTTTCACGCCTGGCTGATGTACGGAGGTGGCGCCGAGTTAATGGATGAGATGCTTCAGGACTTTAACCTGCACGCGATACCCTATGGCGGGTACATCACCACTCCGGAGACGTGGCTGCACTCCGACAGGGAGTTAAAAACACCAGCAGACCTCGAGGGATTGAAGATTCGCGGTTCAGGTGACGGTGGCGAGATTTTGAGCATAATGGGGTGTTCAGCGAGTTTCTTCCCCTCCTCGGAAGTTTATGAATCAATGCAACGAGGCGTAATTGACGCCTATGAGGTGTCCACCCCGGCCTCTGACTGGTCACGCGGCTTGCAGGAAGTAGGGCAGTACGTTTATCTTTCAGCGTCGCGCCAGCCCATGGAGTATATGCAGCTCATTGTCAATGAAGAGCGCTGGGCGGAGCTTCCAGATGACCTCAAGCAGCTAGTAACGTCGTTCGCGCAGGGCGCGATGATGGAGGTCTACTATCTCTATGCCGTCGAAGATGTTAAAGCAGTGCAGAATTTCATCGACTACGGCAACACGGTGGAACTGGTTTCCGCCGAAATAGAGGAAGCCTATGACAAGGAAGCGCGTGCGTTCTACGCCGAAAAATCTGCATCAGACCCCTTCATTGACAGGGTATACAGCTCAATGATGGAGTTCCAGGACATGATAAGGGCAGGCTTCACGCGCCTGTAGCGCCTTAAAAAAGCCTGATAAAGTAAACACTCGACCCTGCCCCCTCGCCCGGGAGCATCGGTCCGGGCGGGGGGCAAGGAAAAATTTAAAGAAAGACACTGAGGGTCATTGAGAAAAGCACTCAAAGTTGTTGATACCATTAGTGACTACAGCGGAAGGATATTCAGCTGGCTGGCGTTAGCCCTTGTCCTGGTACTTGTCTTTGAAGTGGTAGCCAGGTGGGGCTTTAACCGCCCAACTGTATGGGCCCATCTGACCAGCCAGATGATGGGTGGAACCCTCGTCGTCATGGGTCTGGCCTATGCCCATGTCCACCGCAAGCATCTCAGAATTGATATTATTTACCGGATGTTTCCAACCAGAGTAAAGATGATTCTTGACGTCTGCTTTTTCATGGTTTTCATGGTCCCTGTGCTTTATGTGTTTTTGACGAATTCTGCGGAGTGGGCGTGGCAATCCTGGGTTATGGGTGAGGTGAGAGATGAGAGCTGGTGGTATCCCCCGGCGGCTCCCTTCAGAACCGTTTACCTGTTAGGATGGTGCACTTTCACCCTTCAATGTTTGGCTCGATTCTTTCGGGATTTCTACTTTGCGGTAAGGAGCAAGCCTTATGATTGATATAAACCCAGAAGCTATTACCGTAATAATGCTCGGCGGCATCCTGGTCGGCGTGCTCACCGGCTACTACATCGCGGCCGTCATCGGTGCCGTGGCGATATTAGTCGGGTTTGTCGCAGCAGGCCCTGAGATAACTGGCAACATAATCTATCTGCGCATGTATGATTTCTCGCAGAAGTACAGCTTTCTGGCGCTGCCCCTTTTCATTTTTATGGGACTGTGGCTGGAAAAAGCCGGGACCGTGGAAGACATGTATAAAGCCATGTATCTATGGCTGGGTGGCTACAGGGGTGGCCTGGCGGTATGCACGGTGCTGGTCGGTACTATCCTGGCTGCCTGTGTCGGGGTAATCGCCGCTTCTACCACCATGTTAGCCCTGGTGGCTCTCCCGTCAATGATAAAGCGGGGTTATAACAAAAGTTTGGCTTCGGGCACCACGGCGGTTAGCGGCACTCTGGGTATTCTCATCCCACCGAGTATTATGCTGGTGGTTTTTGGTCCCCTGGCTAACCTCTCCGTAGGAAAGCTTTTCTTCGGGGCCTTTATCCCCGGCTTCCTGCTTTCCGGCCTGTATATTTCCTACATCACCATCCGGTCTTTCCTGCAACCAGAATTGGCGCCGGTGGTTCCTGCTGAAGAGAGGGCAATCCCCTTCGGCCAGAAAGTGAAAACACTCTTTGTCTCGCTGGTACCGCCCTCATTTATTATCCTTTCCGTGCTGGGGGTTATCTTTTTCGGCATCGCCCCTCCCACCGAGGCAGCCGCTTGCGGTGCTTTCGCCTCAATGCTTCTGGTCATAGCCCGCCGCAACTTTAGCTTCCGGCTACTGAAAGAGACCTGTCTCGAGACGATAAAGCTTTTCGCCTATGTCTTTTTCATCGCGGGCATATCTTTCGCTTTCGTAGGCGTGTTTCTCCACCTGGGTGGCGGCAAAGTGATCCAGGAAATGCTTATGGCTGCCCCGGGTGGGTCATGGGGTGCCTTTGCCGTTGTCATGCTCATTGTCTTTGTCCTGGGATTTTTCGTTGAGTGGCTGGGTATCCTCGCCATTATGGCTCCGATAGTGTTCCCCATTGTACCGGCTCTTGGGTTCGATCCCATCTGGTTTGCCATAATGATAGCCATCAACCTTCAGATGGGATTCAATACTCCCCCCTTCGCACCCGCTATATACTTTACCGTCGGTGCGGCGGCACCAGAACTGAAAATAACTATGACCGATGTCATCCGGGGAGTAATTCCGTTTATCCCCCTGATAATGCTGGGCCTGGGCCTCTGCTCGTTTTTCCCGCAGTTGGTTCTCTGGCTACCTAGTATGATGATTAAGTAGTGCATATCAGGGAATCTTAAATGAAAAAGATTCCCTTTTTAATCGAATAGTTGCACGCCTACCATCTAAGGTGGAGTCACCGCGCACCTCATTACCATAAATTTTAATCGCTCTGAACTTGACAAGACACATGCTAATATTTATAATAAAAGAAACTCCCCCAACAAAAACTTGACACCTTTGGTTATTTCCGTATATAAAGTACAAGAGCACTCCCCGTATAATCGGTGTCATTTACTATTAAGGTCCAACTTCAATAAATGTACTGCCAAGAAAGGCAAAGGTTTTTCTTGATTGTTTAAAATTTGGTTTCCTGTATGCCAAAGTATATCTTTGTAACCGGCGGTGTAGTTAGTTCTGTTGGCAAGGGTGTCGCCGTCGCTTCTATGGGCACCATTCTGAAGAGTCGTCATCTCAGCGTCATGGCACAGAAACTCGACCCCTATCTTAATGTTGACCCTGGAACGATGTCCCCTTACCAGCACGGTGAGGTATTCGTCACCCAGGATGGTGCCGAGACCGACCTGGACCTGGGCAATTACGAACGATTTATTGACGTTGACGTTACCAGGGAATCCAATGTCACCTCGGGGCAGATATACAGCGCGGTCATTTCCCGGGAGCGGCGTGGAGATTTCCTCGGCGGCACGATTCAGGTTGTGCCTCATGTCACCAACGAAATAAAGTCGTGCTTCAAGAAAATCGCCGATAAGTCCGGGGCAGATGTTATCCTCATCGAGGTCGGCGGCACGGTGGGCGATATCGAGGGTCAGCCTTTCCTTGAAGCCATACGGCAGATGCGAAATGACATTGGACGGGACAACGTGCTTTGTGTTCACGTTACCCTGCTTCCTTACCTGAACTCAACCCAGGAACTGAAGACCAAACCAACCCAGCACAGCGTCAATGAACTGCGCCGCACTGGTATCCAGCCTGATATCATCATCTGCCGCAGTGACCTTCCCATCCCGGAGAGCATTCGTGATAAAATCTCGCTCTTCTGCGACGTGGAAAGAGAGGCGGTCATCCCCCTCCCCACCGTATCCACCATTTACGAGATACCGTTATTGCTGGAAGAGTCCAAGCTGGGCCAATTAATAGTCAACAAGCTTCATCTACCGGCGAAAAGGGCGAATTTAAAGGAGTGGCGGGACCTGGTGGAGAGGTTCAAGACATCCCATGAGCCGGTAAATATTGTTCTGGTGGGCAAATACGTTGAATTAACCGATGCCTATTTCTCGGTGCGTGAGGCACTATGCCACGCCGCACTGTACCACAATAGAGAATTAAAACTCTCCTGGGTGCACTCGGAAGACCTGGAGCGCGATGGCTGCGATTCGCTGCTGCGGGCGGCGCAGGGCATCATCGTGCCGGGCGGCTTCGGCATCCGGGGCATTGAAGGCATGGTCAGAGCCGCCAATTACGCACGCACCAATGAAATCCCCTACCTTGGCCTGTGTCTGGGGCTGCATGTAATGGTCATTGACTTCGCCCGCCATGCCCTGAAATTTAAAAAGGCAAATTCCACCGAATTCGACCCCGATACACCCTATCCGGTGATAGATTTACTGCCGGAACAGAAGGCAGTGCTCCACAAGGGAGGCACGATGCGCCTGGGTAATTACCCCTGCAATCTAGTCCCCGATACCCATGCCGCTCAGGCTTACGGCCAGCGCCGGATAAATGAGCGCCACCGGCACCGTTATGAGTTTAACAATGAATTTCGCGCCAAGCTGGCAGAAGCCGGCATGGTTTACAGCGGTCTCTCGCCGGATGAAGAGCTGGTGGAAATCTGTGAACTGGCCGAGCACCCCTGGATGGTAAGCTGCCAGTTCCACCCTGAATTTGGCTCCCGACCCAGCCGCCCCCACCCGCTTTTCCGCGACTTCATCGGCAGGGCCAAAGACGTGCTGCGGGAAGGCGCACAACCGCCTTTACCTCTGGCCACAGAACAGTGAGGATGCCATGCACTTCTTTACGCCACAGCAACCCGTAGCCAATAACTCGTCAGCCACGCCGGGTTTTTCAGAATTATTAAATCGTGGTTTTATGATTACCAGACAGTAATTTTTGCCCTTCCGATAAACAAGGGGCATGGGAATGAGGTGATATGATGGATTTTGAAGAGCTGGAAGGCAAAGCGAAAACCGAGCTGCTAACTCTGGCAAAAGAAAAGGGCATCACCAAGCCGGAGAGCCTGAGCAAGCAAGACCTGATCCTGAAAATGCTTCAGTCAGATGTGGAACAGGAGGGTCACGTATTCTGCCAGGGTATCCTCGAGATTATGAATGACGGCTACGGTTTCCTCAGACAGGATACGCTTCTGCCCGACCATGCCGATGTCTATATTTCCCCATCACAGATTCGGCGCTTCAGCCTGCGCAATGGCGATATGGTCACCGGGCAGGGCAGACCGCCAAAAAGCAATGAGAAATACTTCAGCCTCCTGCAGGTATTGGCCATCAACCACATCAACCCCGAGAAGTCCAGGGAGCGGCCTCATTTTGGCTCGCTCACCCCCAC
>JBARQF010000131.1:0-1811 GCA_049643605.1 Dehalococcoidales bacterium | reverse complement strand
GGTGTCAGCCTGCACAGCCAGGAGCGCGGTGAAGACCTTTTTCAGGCAATCGATAAAATCACCTCAGTGCTGGACCGCCAGCTGGAGCGCCAGAAAGGGAAACTCTATGAAAAAGGTAAAGGTAACTCGCTGGCGCGAGGTGAATTCAAGGCAGAAACAGCTCAAGAGTTCCGACCGGAGGTAGCCAAGGTAAAGCGGTTTGCCATGAAGCCAATGTCCGTGATTGAAGCTGCTGAGCAGATGCAAATACTGGGGCACAGCTTTTTCTTCTTTCTCAATACTGACACCGAGGAGTACAATGTGCTGTACCAGCGCCAGGACGGTAACTACGGCCTGATTGAACCGGAGATGGGCTAATGATTTACAATCGGCAACACCTATGTGATAATGAATTAACAAATGGCCGCTAAAAGAAGGAACTTATACCTGTATCTCACCCTTGTCTGTTTTTTCGGTATCATCGCCATCTTCATCGCCGATGGTTATATGGGCATTTACGATACGGTCTATATTACCACCGGCGAGCGAGAACAGAAGATAGAATCGGATGTCTGGCAGCGGGACGACCCGTACTGGTCCAGCGGGATAACCAGGGGTGAGAAAGGCTTCATCAGCTATGAAGTGGACAACCGGCAGTTTTCCAGTTATGAGGCCGACATTGCGGTATCAGTCTGGCGGATGCAGGAAAAGGTCCGCGATGTGCTCTCCCAGCATATTATCGTCGGGGCTTTTAATAAGGGACGGGTGCAATGGGAGATTGACACCACCGAGCTTGTCCCGCCGGATGCCCCACCCGAGCAGCACTTTGATTACACGCTGACCATCAAACGGGGAGAAATTGAGCGGAATATAATTCTTTACATCAACCCAACCCCATCATCGGCGATAAAGCCTGTTCCGGCACCGCCACGGTAACCGGGAGGTAAGCTAAGTGAATATAAGACTGGAATACATTTTATTTGTCTTCGGCATCCTCTTCTGTCTGGCGGGTGTGGGTTACCTGGCTGCCGAGTATGTGAAAAACCTCTCCGAAGCAGGGAAACTGGTTTCTCTGCTGCTCACCGTGGCCATGTTCGCGTTCCTGAGTAAATACTTTGAAAACATAGGGTGGTGAACTGAATGCTGACTGCTGTCGCCGTGCTGGCTTCTTTAGCGCTTATTGGCTGGCTTATTTATCGAGGGGTAAGACAGAAACCCATCCGGGCACATCACGTTATCCGGGCGATTGCCTACCTCACCGGACTGTACACCTTCGGTTTCTTCCTCAGCATGGACTTCCCGTTGCTCATCAAGGTAGTGGTCAGCATCGTGCTCGGGGCGGTACTGATTGTCATCGGGGCCACCGTCCAGCGCCGCCGCCCGGCGGATTAAAGTTAAGCTCTCTTATCTCTGACCAGTCTCGCCTGGTAAATGCGCCGCTTAGACTCGGAAGTTCCCCGCAACCTCAGGTTTAAAAAGTCCATCTCGTATTCTTCAATCAGCCCCTCATCGGCAAAGCTGTAATACCGGTCATTGCCGATGATGATATGGTCGACAACCTTCATCTGGATGACGGTTGCACAATGGCATAATCATCTAGAGGTATTGAACCTGTTATTTCTACGTCATAACCATCAACCCAGATCTTGGTAGACAAGGCATGAAGCGCTAGGCGCTTTGCCTGATAATCAAGGTTGGTAAGTTTATTTTGTACGAACTTAATAAATTCTTCTATTTTAGGTAAGTTCACAGCAGCTTCTTGGCAACTTTCTAATTTTTCATGCAATTCTTTTTCTTGAATTACTAGGTTGGCTCTCTTTTCGTTAATACTC
>JBARQF010000130.1:0-11220 GCA_049643605.1 Dehalococcoidales bacterium | reverse complement strand
ACCATGGTGATTCTGGAGACGAGGCGGGCGGCGTTCACCGGCATCACCGGCGCCAGTGGATTGGCCGCCTGAATCTGCTCCGGTCGGCTCACAATGGTCGGCACCACGTTATCCCCGGTGGGCAGTTCCAGCGGCACCAGCAGCGCATCGACCAGTTTCTTCTCCAGCAGGCTGGACAGGAACTGTCGAATTGCCGCAAGCACACCATCTTTCCCGGTTGGCAAAATCGCGTATTTCTCCATACTCATCCCTATATAGACCAGTCTTTGCTCATCGGGTTTGGCCCCAGTTTTTTGACCGCTTCGGTAACTTCATTCATGGTGCGGGCAAACTTGGCGCCTTCCGCGGCGCTTATCCATTTTACCCAGACCCTGTCGTCTTCAAGGCCGAGAGTACTCAGCACCGTCTTCAGTATGGCCATTCTTCTTCTCGTTTTGTAATTCCCGGAGACATAGTGGCAATCGCCGGGAGTACACCCTCCCACAATCACGCCGTCAGCGCCACCGAGCAGCGCTCTCAAAACGTAGACCGGGTCCACCGACCCGCTGCACATGGTCCTTATGGGGCGGATATTGGCCGGGTACTGCATCCTGAGCGTGCCTGCGAGGTCGGCGGCGGTTGCCGTACACCAGTTACAAAAGAAGCCCACGATTACCGGCTCAAACTCGTTTTCCTCGGCCACTTTGCTACCTCCTTATTACTATAACGCGGCGTCTATCAGCGAAAATACCTGCCTGTCCTTGAACCCCCTGATTTTAGCGGCGCCGCTGGGGCAGGCCACAACACAGGCTCCGCAGCCCTGGCACAGCGCCTCCCGTACCACAATCTCGTTGGTCTCCTCATCCCTGGCCCTGGCATCATAGGGACAGACCGCGATGCACATCTCGCATTTACGGCACTGCCGCTGCACCGTCTCGGAAATAATTCTTCCGGCTTCCAGTTGTTTCGAAGTCAGCAGCGACACCGCTCCCCGGGCAGCGGCCCGGGCCTGGGCAATGGTCTCCTCGACCCCCCGCGGCGAGTGCGCCAGCCCGCAGACATAGATGCCTTCTCTCAAAAAATCAACCGGGCGGAACTTTTCCTCCGCTTCCTGGAAAAATCCGTCTTCGTCCAGAGGAACTGTCAAAATATCAGCCAGAGCCCTGTTTTCGCCGGGAGTAACACCCGTACTCAGGACGACAAGGTCAGGCTCAAGCACCAGCGTTCCCCCCACCACCGGCTCAACAAGCTCCACGGTTAATTGCTCTTTATCTACTTTCACCTCCGGCTTGCGGTCAGGCTCATAGCGTATAAAACGAACGCCCTTTTCCCGCGCCCGGGTATAATATTCCTCTTTAAAGCCGTAACTCATCATGTCCCGGAAGAGAACATTCACCTCAATCTCTGGATTTGCTTCCTTCAACTTTAACGCATTCTTCACTGCCTGCGAGCAGCAGACACGACTGCAATAGGGTCGGTCTTTTTCCCTGGAGCCGACACATTGTATCATAACCACCGAGCTCAACCCACCCGGGTCAAGCTCACCGGCAAACAATCTATTTTCCAGTTCATGCTGGGTTATTACTTTACTATTTTGCCCGTACTGGTATTCGATTGTGCGGTATTCGTCACCGCCGGTCGCGACGATTATGGCGCCAATCTCAATTGTATTGAGAGACTCGTCTTTCTCCTTGATACTGACGCTGAAATTGCCGGCGTAGCCGCTCACCGCCGCCACCTCCGACTCCATGTGGAGATGGGTATGGGAGTTATTGCTTACCTGCTCTATGGTATCCCTGAGCAGCGGCTGGGTATCGCCGCTTTCCAGCGTGGAAAATACCTCTTTCAGATTTCCGCCCAGTTCCGGAGACCTTTCGACAAGGTGTACCTCGATTTCATGTTGCGCGACGGACAGCGCCGTCATCATACCGGCAACGCCGCCGCCGATGACCAGTGCGCCGGGTGTCACCGGTGTCAGTGAGGCAGGCGGACAGTCCTGCTGCCTGACGTCCTCTAAAGCCATGGCCAGCAGGCTATTTGCCTTGGCCAGAGCCTTATCCGGCTGGTCGCGGTGCACCCAGACAATATCTTCCCGGAGGTTCACCACTTTTATCAGGTCCGGGTCGATTCCGGCCTGTGCCGCAAGCTTATCGAGCACGGGTCTATTTATATATGCGCACGCGCCCAGCAACAATCGGTTGACCTCATGCTCCTGCACTCGCTTTTTTATTGTTTCCAGGGTCTCAGCGTAGCAGAGATAGGGCATCTGCTCAACAAGTACGACACCCGGCAACTTGCCGATGTTATCGGCTAACTGTTCAAGGTCAAGAGCCGAGCTGATTTCACCGCCGCAGCCGCACAGGAAAACGGCGGTTTTCGGCTCTTCTTCTCCGACCTGCTCTTCCACCTCTTCTTTCTTTTCAGTCTTACGGGCAGCGGGCGGGCTGAGCCATTTCGATGCCCCGCCGGCCGCCGCACCGGCTTCGACTATAGTATCAGCGATATCTTTGGGACCGGCGGCACTGCCGCAGACGTATACCCCTTCCCGCGATGTTTCAACTGTAGAGAACGGTTTTGTCTGGCAGAACCCCCACCGGCCCGTCTCCACACCCAGGACCTGACAGAACTCACGGAACTGCGGGGAAGGTGTCTGGCCCACGGATAGCACGACCATTTCAAACTGGTGCCTGGCCGGTGCTCCGTCATCGGAGGCTACGGTAAGCACGAGGTTGTGGGTCTGCGGGTCTTCTTTCACCACCGGGACGCGGCAGCGGGTGAAGTTCACGCCGAATTCATCCCTGGCCCGTTCATAGTAGCGATAATACCCCTTCCCGAATGCCCTCAAATCCATGAAAAAGATATGGACATCCGTCTGCGGCCAGGCCTTTTTGATGAGCGTAGCTTCCTTGACCGCGAACATGCAGCACGCCGAAGAACAGTAGTCGCGACGGCTGTCCCGCGAGCCGATACACTGTAGAAAGGCGATTGACGCCGGCGCCCTGCCATCCGAGGAGCGAACCAGCTCCCCTTCGGAAGGCCCGCCCGGACTGAGGAGCCGTTCCAGTTCAATGCTCGTTATCACGTTGGGGTAGCGCCGGTAGCCATACTGCGTGGCGAGATGCGGGTCAAATTCCTCAAAACCGGTCGATACAATAACGGCACCCACCTGAAGCTGCCGGGTGCTTTCTTCCTGTTCCAGACGAATCGCCTGGGTCGGGCATTTGCTGACGCATTCCCCGCACCGGGTGCATTTCTCCCAGTCTATGGCATACTGCCGGGGAGTGACGTACGGGTTTGATGTATCGATGGCCTTCTTTTGACCCAGCCCCTCGTCAAACTGGCTTTCCACCTCAACCGGGCAAACCTCGGTACAGAGACCACAGCCAGTGCATAACTGGGCATCAACGCCGGTACTTCTGGTACTCACCGTCGCTCTGAAATCACCCGCCTCGCCCTGCAGTTCGGTCACTTCCGCGTTTAACAGCAGTTCGACGTTGGGGTGAACCAGCCCGCGCCGCAGGCAGTTCTGGGAGGATCTGTCCCTGTTCAGCGTGGGGAGTATCTGGCACATGCTGCAGTGGTTATCCGGAAACCACTTGTCCATCTGGACCAGTGTACCTCCGGCGCTCGGTTTTCTTTCACACAGGTAGACCGAATGCCCCGCCTCCGCCATATCCAGTGAGGCCTTCATTCCCGCCACCCCGGCACCTATTACCAGAACCGCTTCTGACCTGGTCATTTTACCCGTTCATACCTGTTTTCATACATATTCCGCCGTGGCGATGTCTATCATCTCGAAGAATTGCCTGGGAGTCCAGTTCTTATGCTGCATCGCACTGGAAGGACAGGTGACCGCACAGGCGCCGCAGCCGTCACATACCGCTTCATTGACCCGGGCTACTTTTTTCACCGGGTCAAGCTCGATTGCCTGAAACGAACAGATGGAAACACACTGCCCGCAGCCACGGCATACCTCTTCATCCACAACGGCCACCACCGGCTCGTGGAGCAGTTCCTTGCGGGAAAATAGAGAGAGTATCTTGCTCGCCGCGCCGCTCGCCGAGGCGATGGTATCGGGCAGGTCTCTCGGCCACTGCGCCGTTCCCGCCAGGTAGATACCGGAGGTAAGCGTTTCCACCGGCCTGAGCTTGATGTGCGCTTCGGTGATGAAGCCATGCTGGTCGGAAATGATGTTGAGCTTCCTCGCCAGCTCCTTGGCTCCCGGACTGGGCACCATGGCGGTCGCCAGAACCACCAAATCGGCGGCGATTTCAACGCTCTTCCCGGTCAGGGTATCCGCACCCCAGACCTTGAGCTTATCTCCGTCCCGGAATATCTTGGAAACCTTGCCCCTCAGATAGAGCACTCTTTCCTCGTCTACCACCTTCTTAATATATTCTTCATAGCCCTTGGCATCGGAGCGGATATCCATGTAAAAAATGTATGTCTGGCCATCCGGGACGGCCTGCTGGTAAAGCAGCGCCTGTTTCGCCGCATACATGCAGCATATCCGGGAGCAATAAGAGACACCGTGTTCCGGGTCGCGCTGCCCGGCGCACTGAACGAAAACCACCTGCTCGGGTATCTTCCCGTCAGACGGCCTCCTGACCTCTCCCGACGTTGGCCCCGAGGGTGAAAGCAGCCTTTCGAACTGCAGACCATCAAGGACATCCGGGTCCGAGGCATATTCCGCAAGGCCGTTGCACGGGAAAAGCTCATATCCCGTGGCCACGATGATGGCGCCGACTTTTTCTTCGCTTATCACGTCCTCCTGCTGGAAATCGATAGCCCCATTGGGGCAAACGTCCTCGCAGGCGTGACACTCGCCGCCATCGAAATGCAGACACGCCTCGCGGTCGATTACCGGTCGCTGCGGAAGCGCCTCCGAGAAGGGAACATATATGGCGCCACGCTGCGAGAGGCCGCGGTCAAACTCGGAAGGAGTTTTGGCGGGGCAGCTTCCCAGACAGAGTCCACAGTAGTTACACTTACTCTCATCAACCAGTCCAGCTTTTCTCCTGATGGTCACCTGGAAATTGCCGACGTATCCGGAGACATCCTCCATTTCCGAGTAGGCGTACAGCGTGATATTGGGATGTGAAGCCACCTTTGCCATCTGAGGCGAAACCATACAGGGCACGCGGCCGGCAATGGGAAACGTTCCTGATAACTGCGTGGCATGTCCACCGATACTGGGATTTTTCTCCACCAGCACCACATCGTAGCCGCTATCGGCGATGTCCAGGGCCGCCTGCATCCCCGCCACCCCGGCCCCGATAACCATCACTCTTTTGGTCAGCGGGACCACCAGCGGCGTAAGAGAAATATTGCGACGCAGCTTTTCGATTACCGATTTGATGATGGCAACCGCTTTTTTCGTGGCCCTCTCTTTATCGGCAGTATGGGGCCAGCTGCACTGCTCGCGGATGTTGGCTACCTCACAATAATAGGGATTAACGCCCTCAGACGCTGCCAGTTTACGAAAAGTATTCTGATGCAGAGAGGGCGAGCAGTTGCTCATGACAATACCATTCAGGTCTTTTTCCTTGATTGCCGTCCGCACCAGCTCCTGCCCGGGGTCCGAGCACATGTAAATATAATGCTCGGCATGGGCTACACCAGGGTAGTCTTTTATCTGTTCCACCACCCGCTCCACATCCACCGAGCCGGCGATATTCAAGCCGCAGTGGCAGACAAAAACCCCGATTCTTATATTTTTCAACTCGCCTCCACCTTCTCTGGCGTCGGTTCCCTGGCGGAAAACAGCGTGAGAACTTTGCTGGCAGCCCCGCTTCCCTGGGCCACTGAATCGGGGATGTCCCTGGGGCCCTGGGCCGTTCCCGCAACGTAGATGCCGGGGATAGAGGTCTCCAGGGGTCGGAACTTGTAATGAACCTCGTTGATGAATCCATGGATATCGGTCTTTATGCCGAGCCGCTGCATTAACTCTACACCGGCTGGGTTGGGTACCATGGCCATAGCCAGGACCACCATATCGCAGGACAGCTCGATTTTCTTCCCGGTTAGAGTATCCGCTCCCCAGACCTTCAGTTTGTCGCCATCCCGGAACACCTTGGACACCCTTCCCCTCAGGTACAATACACCGTCCTCTTCAACAGCGCGCTGGATAAATTCCTCGTAGCCCTTCCCCGTGCTTCTGGTGTCCATATAGAAAATATACGCCTGGCCATCGGGTACGGCGTGCTTGTAGAGCATGGCCTGTTTCGCCAGATACATGCAACATACCCGGGAGCAATAGGGAACGCCGTGCTCGGGGTCGCGGGAGCCCACGCACGAGATGAACACGACCTCTTTGGGTGACGTGCCATCAGATGGCCTCAGCACCACCCCGGCGTTGGCACCACCGGGAGCAAGAACCCGTTCGAATTGAATCCCGTCCAGTACGTCAGGGTCCGGGGCAAACTCGGAGATTGCCTGCTTGGGGGTCAGTTCAAATCCGGTGGCAACGACAATGGCGCCAACATCCAACTCTTCATAACTGTCAACCATCTCATGGTCGATAGCTTTTCTTTCACAGGCGACTTCACAGGAGCGGCATTCACAGCAACCGGCACAGTTCAGGCAGCGCCCGGCCTCTGTCATAGCCGTCTCCTCGTCAAGGCCGAGTTCCACCTCAGCGAAGGAACCCTCTCTCTGTTTCAGGTCCAGCATCGGCATAGCCGCTCTCGGTTTCAGAGGCACCCCTTCTGTGGAGACTTCTTCTACCTTCTCCCGCTTTTCGGGCCTTCCCTGATGCAGGTCCATGCCGTTCAAAAAGCGGTCGATGCTTTCCGCTGCCTCTTTGCCGGCAGCAATCGCCCCGATGACATCCGCCGGGCCGGAGACCGCATCACCGCCGGCGAAGACACCGGCCATACCTGTCTCCATCGTGACCGGGTCGGCAAATATGGTGCCCCGCTCAGTATAAGCAAGTTCCCCGGGCAGTCCCGTTTTATCCACCGACTGCCCGATAGCAACAATCAAGTTATCCACGTCCAGCGTAAACTCCGAGCCTTTGACCGGTATCGGCCGCCGGCGACCGCTGGCATCAGGCTCACCCAGCTCCATCCGAAGACACTCAATGCCGGTCATTTTACCACCCTGGCTTAATATTTTTACCGGTGCGGCCAGGATGTGGAGTTTAACCCCCTCATTCTCCGCCTCATCAACCTCGCTGGCTTCGGCAGGCATTTCATCCCGGGAACGGCGATAAACAATTATTACCTCGCCAGCGCCCAGTCGCCTGGCCGTCCTGGCGGCATCCACCGCCGCATTGCCCCCACCAATGACCGCCACCCGCTGGCCCAGACTGACTTTGTCTCCAGAATTGACCCTCTTCAGGAAATCGATGGCGTGCATTACCCCTGGTGTGTCCTCGCCGGGAATGCCCATTTTCTGGCTCACCCAGGCCCCGGTGCCCAGGAAAACGGCCTGATACCCGCCGGTTAAGAGCTGCTTCAGGTCCCCCACGGGGCTATCCGTCTTTATCTCAACGCCTAGTTCCTTAATATAGTCAACCTCATTATCAAGCACGTTCTTCGGCAGCCGGTATTCCGGTATCCCGTAGCGCAGCAGGCCGCCGGTCATTGGCATGGCCTCGAATACGGTCACCGGGTATCCCTTCCTGACCAGGTCGTAGGCGCAGGCCAGGCCCGCCGGCCCGGAGCCAACCACGGCTATCTTCTCCTGCCTCGTCTTTTCAACAAGTGCGGCTTTTTCCCTGCCCGACTTGAGCTCGTAATCGGCGATGAATCTTTTTAGAGTTCGGATGGCCATGGACTCATCGACATTCTTTCTTTCGCAGTCCGTTTCACAGCGGTGAGTACAGACCCGCCCGATTACCCCGGCGAAGGGCATCGTCTGGCGTACCAGCTCCAGAGCCTCCTGGAATTTACCCTGAGAGGTAAGAGCGATATAGCCCTGGGCGTTAACACCGGCCGGACAGGCAATCCGGCACGGCGAGACTCCCCTCTTTTCCACCGTAAAAACGGCGGGGACTGCCTGACCGAAGGGCTTGTAAATTGCCTTTTGCGCGGCGATACCGCGCTCATATTCGCTGTATATTTCTACGGGACAGACAGGGGCACAATCTCCACAGCCGGTGCACTTTTCCCAGTCCACGTAAGCCGCTTTTCTCCTGATACGAACGGTGAAATTTCCCACCTGCCCCGAGATTTGCTCCACCTCTGAGTAGGTCCGAAGTTTAATGTCCGGGTGCTGACCGACCTCCACCATCTTGGGGGTCATTATGCACTGCGGGCAGTCCAGCGTGGGAAAGACCTCGGCGTACTGTAGCATATGCCCACCGATGCTGGAGTTTCTCTCCACCAGGAAAACTTCATAACCGGCATCGGCGATGTCCAGGGCCGCCTGTATACCGGCCACCCCACCACCAATAATTAACGCCCTTCTGGTAACCGGCAAACTGGCTTCAAACGCAGGCTGCGCTGCGGTCGATTCAGCAGCCAGGCGTTCAACAGCCTCAATTAGACTTCCTGAAGCTTCCTTGCCATCTATCTGCCCATTAAAATCAA
This sequence comes from Dehalococcoidales bacterium, assembly GCA_049643605.1. Taxonomy (GTDB): domain Bacteria; phylum Chloroflexota; class Dehalococcoidia; order Dehalococcoidales; family RBG-16-60-22; genus E44-bin89. Next base: position 2,707 of record JBARQF010000130.1, on the reverse strand, counting down.
CCACGGCAAACTGATTGGGAGCGAGTCCGGCGGCAGACGCCAGGCTGGCAAATGCGTCCTTATGGAGCACTGAACTACAGCTGGTGAAAACCGCCCCCTCCAGCCCGTTTTCCACTATCACCCCGGTCACTTTCTCCGGTGCCGGGTTGAGGCATATATCAGGGTGAAGTCCGGCGTAGGCGACATCCGGGCTGCGGCGAACCGTTGCTAACAGCTCTTCCGCATCAGCCGTATTCAGCGGGCTGAAAGGACAATCGCAGAGAAAAACCCCTATTCTTCCCATTTCTCTTTTAGTTAATTAATTAAGAAACCAGCTTCTTGCTCTTAAGGAGAGAAAGCGGCTCCCCATAATTCAGCTCAAAATGGCAGACCTTCTCATCAATTCCCAGAGCAATAGCCAGGAGCTGGCTGAAATAAAGGACCGGCAGGCCACGGAAATCGCTGTGCTTCTGTCTTAACTCGGTCTGCCTCTGGCTCAGGTTAAAGTGGCAGAGGGGGCACGTTACGACCATGACTTCAGCACCACGCCTCAGCGCCGAGCTCAATATCTCCCAGGCTCTCTGGGCAATGGAATCGGGGTTACCCACAACCTGAAATGAGCCGCAGCATTCGGTAGCGTAGGGAAAATCCACGGCCTCGGCCCCCAGGGTTTCCATCAGCCGGTGCATAATGGTTGGCCTCTCCACCTGGTCGATGGCCACTTCCTGCGGTCGCAGCAGGGTGCAGCCGTAATACGGCGCCACTTTCAGACCCTGCAACGGTACTTTTACCTTCGCAGCGATGTTCTCCCAGCCGACTTCGTCCCGGAGCACCTCGAGAAGGTGAACGACCTCCACCTCCCCACTGTAGTCAACCTCTTCCTCCATGAAGTCGTTGAGGGTCTTCCTTTTTTCACCGTCATTTCGCATCAGCATATTTGCCCGCTTCAGCGTATGGTAGCAAAAAGAACACAGTGTGCCGAGCCGGTCGCTGCCCTGCTCTTTGACACGGATAAGATTGCGCACCGGCGCCAGGTGATGGGCCAGGTCGTCCTCGGCGAGCGAATAGACGGTGCCGCAGCAATTCCAGCGCTCGAGCTCGACCAGCCTGATACCCAGGACATCCATGCAGGCAATGGCGGAGTCCTCAAGGTCCTTGGCCTTGGTCTTCAAAGTGCACCCTGGATAATAACTCAGGTCCATAACACCCCTCAGGCAGTATGTTTGCGGAAACCGCTAACCAGTGCTATCTGGGGAAGTTCACCGGCAGTTTCTTTTGGAATGCTTGCTGCACCCACGTAGTCGACGTTCTTCCTCAGGGTGACGAGCCTTATCGCCTCCATCACCCTGCCCAGGTCAACCCCACGCGGACAGCGAACGGTACAGGTGAGGCAGGAGGCACAGAGCCAGACCGTATTTGCTGCCGCGATATCCTCTTCCAGCCCCAGCTGTGCCAGTCGAATAATCTGATTGGGCAGCAAATCCATAGCGAAGCACATCGGGCAGCCCGCCGAGCATTTGCCGCACTGGTTGCAGGCAAGAAGGTCCTGTCCGGAGATTTCAGTTACTTTCTTGACGAAGTCGCTCCGAAGCGTCCGTGAGGAAATCTGAATCCGCATTCCAACGCCTTAATCTAAATCCGGGCATAGCCCGGAAATACATTTATGCTGAGTTTTAAGGTGGGCTTTGAAACAATGCAACGGCAGTTCGCGGGGGCCGATGACATATGTAGCTCCTCCGTCTGCCGGCAAATTCTTTATCCAGCATATGCCCCATTTTAACAAATGCGCTGAAAAAAGCAAAATCGGAACCATCAGGCTGAAAAAACAATTCCTGCACCCTTTTTCGCCACCCGAACTTGTACGCCCACACCCAATCATATATAATATTGTGGCAGTCGGATGAATAAGGTTGAGATATACCGGGGGTGGTGTAAGAAGTGTGGCATCTGCATTGCCTTTTGCCCTCATAAGGTCCTTGAAGCCGATGATTTATCATATCCCATCGTAAAAGCCCCTGAGAAATGCACCGGTTGCCTGCTCTGCGAAATGAGATGCCCCGATTTTGCCATCGTGGTACATACAGATGAAGAAAGCCGCGAAGAAACAGGTTCTACTGCAGGGAAATGAGGCCTGCGCTGCCGGTGCGCTGATGGCCGGCTGCCGTTTCTATGCCGGGTATCCCATCACACCGGCAACGGAAATCATGGAGATTATGGCCCGGAAATTACCCGAGGCCGGCGGCATTTTTATTCAAATGGAAGACGAGATTGCCAGCCTGGGTGCGGTTATCGGGGCCTCGCTTGCCGGCAGCAAGAGCATGACCGCCACGAGCGGGCCGGGGTTCTCGCTGATGCAGGAGCATATCGGCTTTGCCTGCATAACTGAGGTCCCCTGCGTCATCGTCGATGTAATGCGGGGCGGGCCGAGCAGTGGTCTGCCCACACAGCCTTCCCAGGGCGACGTCATGCAGGCCCGCTGGGGCACCCACGGCGACCACCCCATCATTGCCCTCGCCCCCTCCTCGGTCTACGAGTTTTTTGAACTCACCGTGCAGGCCTTTAACCTTTCGGAACGGTACCGCACGCCCGTCGTTCTGCTCGTCGATGAGCTGGTGGCTCACATGAGGGAAGGAGTTATCCTGCCGGCCGAAGATAGTCTGGAAATCGAAGAAAGACTTCACCCCACCGTGCCGCCGGAATGGTATATTCCCTACGCCGACCCGGGCAC
>JBARQF010000129.1:0-8397 GCA_049643605.1 Dehalococcoidales bacterium | reverse complement strand
GCCCAGGATTATCAGCCAGGTGCCGGCGAGAGCCTTTTATCCGGCGCCAGAGGTCGATTCCGCCATACTGCGCGTTGACCTGTATCCAGAGCCGGCGGTGGCAGTGGACGATACCGAGAGTTTCTTTGAAACGGTCAGGGCTGGTTTTGCAAATCCCCGCAAGCAGCTGGCCAACTCTCTGTCTCGCGGCCTTGGTATATCCAAGTCCGAGGCCTCTCACCTGCTGGAAGAAGCCGGCATAGCGTCACAGCGCCGCGCTGAGACTTTGACCCTTGAGGAGTGGGCGCAACTGTGGCGAGCACGCACACAATGAAAAAAGAAGAAGGTGGCATGCTGACCATATCGGCACCAGCCAAATTGAATTTAACCCTTGAAGTGCTGTCCCGACGCCCGGACGGTTACCACGAAATCAGGAGTGTCATCCAGACCATAAGTCTCTGCGACCGACTCAGTTTTGAAGCCAGCCGGTCAACGGATATCAGGTCGGATTCACCACAGTGGTCGGCGGAGAAAAGCCTCGTTTCGCGGGCGGTCAACCTGATACGAGAGGCAACAGGCGTCAGCCAGGGAATAGCCATAGAGGTTGAGAACCGCATTCCCCTGATTTCAGGGTTAGGCGGCGACAGCAGCGCCGCGGCGGCCACCCTGCGCGGCCTGAACCAGGTCTGGAAACTGAACCTGACTCAGGTAAAGCTGCTTGAGCTTGCGGCGCAGCTTGGCTCGGATGTTCCCTTTTTCCTCTGCGGTGGTACCGCGCTGGCAGAGGGAAGAGGCGAGGTGTTAACTCCCCTCCCCCCCTTACCCCACCACCGGGTGGTTCTGGTCATCCCCGATGTGCCCCGCCTTCCCGGCAAAACGGCAAAGCTCTACGCCAGCCTGAATGCCAGCCACTTCACCGACGGACAGATAACGCGGCGCGTGGTCGAAGAACTGAAAGAGGGCAGAGAACCGGCAACGCTTTTCAATACCTTTGAAAATGTTGTCTTTGCCGGAGGGTCAGAACTGAAAGTCTACCGCGACCATCTCAGGAAGATGGGCGCCCCCCACGTCCACCTGGCCGGCTCCGGGCCGGCGCTCTTCACGCTTTATAAAGACAAAACAGAAGCCGAAGAACTATATACACGGTGCAAACAGCAGCACATGGAAACGCATCTGGTGGAGACGGTAGCTGCTACGAAACAAACGCGATGAACCTTCTTAATCTAGCACGACTACAATGATTGAGCCAAGCCATAATATAAGAAACGCTAGGGGAAGGCAGACCGCATAGATAACCCTCACCGCTAACAGCGGATTTCTCAGCCATCTCCTTGGTTTCCCTATGGGTTTTAAGGCACATTTACCATTCTTGCCTTGTATCCACTCCTTTTTGCCCCATATACACTCTTCTCCTTGAATATGGGGGCGGATCTTGTTTTCCCGCATATAAGCGAACTCCGGAGCTTCTTCCTCCATCTTCTGTTCCGCACCCGACCAGAAATCCAGTGCATTAATAGCCGCCCGATTAAGGCTATATAGCAGAAAAGCTAAGGAAATACCCACAATCGGTAAGAGAATACGAAGCACCTTAAAGATTGGAGCTAAGGTCGGATCTAACAACGCGACAAAGGCTAAAAATAGAAATGAGCTTCCAGCAAGGAATATACTAGTTCTCTCGGTAACAACGCGGTCTTCGTTTATGTGGCGTCGCAAGAAAATATCATAAACTTCCAGTGGGCCTATATTTTTAATCTCTCTATTATCAGTGTTTCGTTCTTTCGCCATATTAACCTCCTGCTAGGCTCTTACTGTCTAGCTAACCACCCCTAACTAAACCTTACTCACCGACACTATCCACCGATAGGATAGACGTACGCCGACGTTACGTCGTAAGGCTCGGGGCACCAGCCGATTGACTTTCCTCCCGAGGTATCCAGATACCAGTACCGCCGGTCCTCATATATCCAGGAGTTGCCGAAGACCTTGTATCCCGGCGGCATGTTGACGCCCAGCCCGATGTGGTCGAACTCCTCGAAGAGCAGCATGGCCACATCGTAGTCCATCTCGTTCAGAATAGCGGCGAGCAAAATCGAGGTGTCCTCGCAGTCTCCCTCGCGGTCGAAAAGCGTTTCCACCGGATAGCGGGGATACTCATCCAGAGTCCCCGTGATATTGTCCCCGATATAGGTAAAGCTCTGGACAAAAACAAGCGCGAACTCGATTTTCTCATAGTCGTTGAATCCTTCCGATGCCGCCACCTCATCAAGATAGCCGACAACATTATCAATGGTGGCATCGTCATCAGGGTCCGTCGCCATGGCAGCATATTCCGCAAAGAAATGGTAGGGATGGCTGTAAGGGTAGTTCAACCATGACGGCCTTGCCTTTTCCTGGTAATGGAGGTACTGCGTCAGGGGTATGGAAAGGCTCGCATTGTGCTCATCGCCTTTGTATCTGAATTGCCGGTGCACGGTCAATACCGTTTTCTCCAGCTTGCTAACCTGCATCTGGGTCGATAACGTCCAGCCGAAGAGGGCCAGTACCAGTACCAGCAACCCGAAGATAATGAAATGCGATTTCTTTTGACCCATCGCTTATGCGCCTTTCCCTGCCAGCCAGTTTAGAACCAGGGCTTCTTCGTCACGTCTGGTAGCGGCCTTCCCGTCCAGCCTGGCTTCAAGCAGCCGCTGCAGTATCTCTTTAATTTCCGGCCCCTGTGCCACCCCCAATTTTTTCAAGTCTTCGCCATTGAGGACGGGCCTTATATATCTCAGCTTCTCGATGAATTCGGTAAGGCGCGGCACCGCGGACGGCATCCCGGCAGCGATTACGTTGGCGACCACCGCTTCTATGGCACAGCCGGCGAGCCGCGTGTAGACCTGGCCCGATGTTATCTGCGGAGACGCCAGATGCCCCAGCTTAGCTTTCAGGTCAATCGTGTCAAGAAGTATTCGGCTGGTTGCCTTCCTCAAACTCAGGCAGGAAATAAACTCCCCAACGTCCTTGCTGCCCATACGGTAGACCAGCAGAGCCAGGTAGAGCCCACTTGATGGGTTTTCGGGTGAACTCCACCGCCGTGCCTGTTCGTATTTTTCTGATAGCCAATCCGCCTGCAATTTCGGGTGCAGCTTGCTCAGCACCCCGAGCTCATCAGCGCGGCACAGCGCTTTTTCAGGGAATTCCTCCTTCAAAATCAGCTCCAGCTCGTGGCGTATGCGGTCGCCGCTCACCTCTTTCAGATAGCCGACATCACGCTTCACCAGCTCAAGCGTTCCTGACTCCAGATGGAAACTCAGTCGCTGCTCGTAGCGGATGGCGCGCCAGATGCGGGTGGCATCATCAATAAAGCTCTTTTCGTGGAGAACCCGGACCAGCTTCCCCTGGAGGTCAGACATACCTCCGTAGAGGTCAAGCAACTGGCCGTAAATATCTGGAGTAAGCGCAACCGCCATGGCATTGATGGTGAAGTCCCGGCGGAGAAGGTCATCCCTGATGGTGCTCGGGTTTACCGTGGGCAGGGCACAGGCTTGAGCGTAGGTCTCCGAACGGGCGGTGGCCAGGTCGGCGCTCCCGCCGTCCCACGCCAGTTTCGCCGTGCCGAAGCGCTGGTGGGTGACCAGCCTGCATTTTTTTTCATCTGCCAGCTCACCGGCCAGGGCTATGGCATCCCCTTCCACCACCAGGTCGAGGTCGAAATTTTCCCTTTCCAAAAGCAGGTCGCGCACCACCCCACCCACCAGATATAGTTTCTGACCCCGTCGCTGCGCCAGCTCGCCGGCCAGCCGCAGGAACTCGACCAGCTCATCTGGCAGTTGTTTTTTTATTTCACTGGATAAATTCTTACTCTCAGGCATTACAGTCAAGATTATAGCACAGGTGGATGATGCGCTTCCCCGTTGTTAATTCTCCCCCATCTTCGCTATAATTAATGCCATAGTGTCTGAAAACCAAAAAGTGGTCGCCATCGTGGGTATGGCCGGGTCGGGTAAATCTGAGGTCGCCCGGGCTTTTGAGAAGCACGGCTTCATCAGGGTAAGGTTCGGCGATGTCACCGACGAAGAGGTAAAAAAACGGGGCCTCGTCCTCAACGAGGATAACGAGCGCCGCATCAGGGAACTTTTACGGAAAGAGCACGGCATGGCCGCTTATGCTATACTGAACCTGCCCAGAATTGATGCCGCCCTTAAAAATTCAAATGTCGTGGTTGACGGGCTATACTCCTGGGAGGAATACACCCTGCTCAAAGACCGCTACGGCGCTTATTTCGCCGTCGTCGCCGTCTGGGCATCGCCGGCAACGAGGTACGCCCGCCTGAACAAAAGGTCAGTACGGCCATTAACCCTTGCCGAAGCCGCCGGCCGCGACCGCACCGAAATAGAGAACACCAATAAAGGCGGGCCGATTGCCCTGGCCGACTACACCATTATCAATGAGGCCTCGCTGTCCGACCTTGAGAAACAAACGAATAAATTACTGGCCAGTTTGAAATGAAAGAACCGATTACCCGGCCAACAATTGACGAGTATTTCCTCAAGATAGCCTCGGTGGTGGCGGAACGCTCCACCTGCCGCCGTCACCACGTCGGCGCCGTGGCGGTGAGGGACAAACACATCCTGTCCACAGGCTATAACGGCGCCGCCGCCGGCTCTAAAGATTGCCTGGAGCTGGGCTGCCTCCGCGACGAGCTTGGCATACCATCCGGGGAGCGCCATGAGATATGCCGCGGCATTCACGCCGAGCAGAATACCATCATCCAGGCCAGCCTCCACGGCGTCAGCCTGGAGGGGAGCACCATCTACTGCACACACACTCCCTGCATCCTCTGCGCCAAGATGCTGGTCAACGCCCGAATCAAGCGCTTCGTCACCTTCGGCAGCTATAATGACAGCACTTTCCTCGAACTTTTCAAAGAAGCGGGTATTGAAGTCGAGCGCCAGGAAAGGCCGCCCTCCCAGGTCAGCTTTCTGGACTAAAAGCATAATCACGGGCAACGGCAATGAGCAAGGTTTCCATCGTTAAAGTTGAAAACGATTACCACGATGCGCTTCTGCGCGCGCTCGACGATCTCGGTGAAAAGCCGGTGGCAAGGGGAGATTGTGTGCTCATCAAGCCCAACCTCTACGAGCCCAAGGCTGCCGATAGCGGTGATATTACCAACCCCCGGCTGGTTGAGGCCGTGGCCCGGTACTGCCTGGATGCCGGCGCGGGCCGCGTGATTATCGGGGAGGGGCCGAGCTACTACCAGTCGGAGTCAAACCTCAGGCCGTGCTTCACCCAGACCGGTACCAGCGAGGTTGCCGACCGCCTCGGTATTGAGTGGGTGCTCTTCGACGAGCACAAGTACCGAACTTTCAGAGGCATCTCCAAAGCCACGCCTGATGAATTCAGGGTGACGGAATTCGCCTTCTCCTGCGACAAACTGATAAATGTGCCGGTGCTGAAAACACACCACCAGACCACGGTCACGCTGGCAATGAAGAACCTGAAGGGCTGCCTGAAACGGGAGGACAAGCCCCGATTCCATCAACAAAAAGACCTGAACCGGGCCATCGTTGAGCTGAACAGGATAGTCAGGCCGGCGATGAATATAATCGACGCCACCGCCAGGACCATCGGCAGCGTTGGCTCTTCCGCCCGCACCCAGCCCATCGGCACGCCCCTGCTCCTGGTCAGTGCTGATGCGGTGGCCGTGGACGCCGTCGGCTGCGCTCTCATGGACATCGACCCCCATACCGTGCCCACGGTAACCCTGGGCGCGGCGGCCGGGCTGGGGGAAAGCGACCTGACCAGAATCGATATCATCGGCGAAGAGCTGAAACGACTCAAATTCAAGGTCAAACTGCCCCAGGAGCAGCTACGTCAGAGTTTTCCGCAGCTTGAGATAAGCGGCATTGACGGGGCGTGCAGCGGCTGCCTCATCCCGCTGCTTTCCGAACTCCTCATGTTGAGCGAGCGCGGCGTAAAGTTGCAGATGCCACTGCGCATCTGCCTCGGTACCGACCCCGATATACCCCCCGACAGAGCGTACCTGCTGCTCGGCGACTGCGCCCTTACCGATGGAGAAGAGGCAAAATGCATCGCCGGCTGCCCGCCGGTTCGCGAAGACATTCACCAGCGCCTGGCCGCCTTTTTTAAATCAGGGCGATAAACCGGCTTTAGTGCCTCCGGCTTACGTTCCGCTATTCGATTATCTTCACGCCCTGGCTGTGCTTGGTGATGTAGTCCCAATCATACTCCACGCCCAGGCCAGGCCCCTGAGGTACCTGAACACAGCCGTTTTTATCGATGGCATCCAGGCCGTCCCTGTAGCCGCCCTTGAAGACGGGCGCCTGGGGAGCATGTGGCGCCTTGGGGTGGACCAGTGCCATCTCGTAGTAGTTCATGTTCTGTATCGCCGCCATCAGTTGGCGCCGTTCCGGACCGGCCGGGGCGTGCAGCTCGACATCGAGCCCGAAGCCTTCGGCGGCGTGGGCTATCTTCATTACGGCAGTGATACCGCCGTCGATGTCAGGGTCGCCGCGCACGAAATCGGTGCCATCGGCCACGATGAAGTCAACATGCTGTTCCAGGCCCCGCACGTGCTCCAGCTGCAAAAGGGGTGTCCTCACCAGCTGCCTCAACTTGCGATGCGCAAAGGCCGAGATACCTCCGTCCCGGAACGGGTCCTCCCACCAGAAGAACTTCTCCTCGTCACAGGCCCATCCCATCTTGAGAGCATCGCCAAAGGTCTTGGGAGCACAGTATGGGTCGAGCATCAGGTCCATCTTACCGCCAACCCGCCTGCCGACCGCGTGGATGGTCTCCACAATCCTGCTGACCGGACCGTCCGCCCAGGGATGTATCTTGAACCCGGGATACCCCCTTTCCAGGCACTGCTCGGCGAAATCGGCAAAAGCCTCCGGGCTATTCAGCCCTCCCGGGTGATCGTCTGCGGTGTGCGTACTGGCGTAACAAGGAAGGTCGATACGGTTGCCACCGAGAAGCTCATAAATGGGAGCCCCGTAATACCTGCCGGCCAGGTCCCACAGAGCCATGTCTATCTGGCTCAGCCCCAGGCGGGCACGCTGGCGTAATTCCAGCTTGAGGTCGTTGTATATCCCCTCCCGGTCCAGGGCATTGCGGCCTATCAATATTTGACCGTACTCAGGGATAGCCATCCAGTCAGTCGCCGCCCAGGAACCCACGTACTCTCCGGTAACCCCCTCATCGGTAATGATTTTCAGGGCATGAGCTCCCAGGGTTATGGTGGCACCGGGTTCATAGGCGAAGAGGGTATGCCCGGGAAGCGGAGCAAGGTCCTTGAGCTGATAGTCAAACCTGTGTATCTCCATTCTCTTGATTTTGGGTTTGTCCTTCATTAATCTCCTCCTGAATAAATTATTAAATACTGATAAGCCTGGCAGTTCTAGCTCGCTTCTTTTACCAGACGGGCGATGCGGCTCAGAGCTTCTTCGATATCTTCCGCGTCGACCATGCGGTTGGTTACCGCCCGCACGCTCCGCCCGCCGCGATAGAGGAATTTTACTCCCCGCTCCCCGATTTTGATGACAAAATCACTGACATTGGCGGGAAACTCAAAATTAACGATGTTCGACTGTACCTTCTCCGGACGGACGGAAAAGCCGGGTATCTGAGCCAGCCCTTCCGCCAGCTGTCTGGCGTTAGCATGGTCTTCGGCGAGGCGGTCGACCATCTTTTCAATAGCCACGATGCCAGCCGCCGCGATAACCCCGACCTGCCGCATCCCCCCTCCCAGCATCTTGCGCCATTTTCTGGCTCTCTCCATCGCCTCCTTCGTGCCACAGAAAAGCGAGCCGACGGGCGCACTCAGTCCTTTGGAAAGACAGAAATTGACCGTATCCACCGGTGCCGCCAGCTCCTTTGCGGGAATACCGAGAGCAACCGCGGCGTTGAAGATGCGGGCGCCGTCCAGGTGGACCAGCAGGCCGCGCTGATGCGCAAGCCCGGAGATTTCCGCGGTGTATTCTCTAGTCAATACCGCCCCGCCGCAGCGGTTATGGGTGTTTTCCAGACAGAGCAGAGTGCTCTTCGGGAAGTGGATGTTCTCCGTGCGTATAGCCTTCTCCACATCAGCGGGGTCGAGCCTTCCGTCCTCATCATTGGGCACGGTGCGGATTATCACCCCACCCAGCGCTGATGCCCCACCGACCTCGTACCAGAGTATGTGGGCTTCGCTGCCGACGATGATTTCGTCGCCGGGTCGGGTATTGGTCAGGACACCAAGGAGATTGCTCATCGTGCCGCTGGTGGTGAAAAGCGCCGCCTCTTTGCCCATGACCCCGGCCGCCAGCTCCTCAAGGCGATTGACCGTGGGGTCTTCTCTATGGACATCATCCCCAACCTCCGCCTCATACATGGCCCGCCGCATTTCTTCTGTCGGCAGGGTTATGGTATCAC
>JBARQF010000128.1:0-4660 GCA_049643605.1 Dehalococcoidales bacterium | reverse complement strand
GACCAAATATACGGGAAAAACGCAGCAGCCCGTGTTTCAAAATAGCATAGAACGAATTAGCTTGTCAAACCTGCGCACATATAACGGGTCAGGTCTGTCCGAGCCTGAATTTTAAAGCGCTTGCAGGACCTGTCGTATCTCCAGCCAGCTGACCAGCCCCTGTCTCAGGAGCTGGGGAGGACTAACGGTCAAATCAACAATCGTGGAGAGTCCGCGTGACGCTATCGAACCCTGGTCCAGAATCAGGGCAACCTGTTCCACCGCCTCGCCGAGCATATTTAGCACTTCCGGTACGGTGTATGGCGTCGGCTGTCCGCTGACATTGGCGCTCGTCGCCGTAATCGGCAGGTCGGCTATAGAGACTAAATCCAGTATCGCCCTGTTATCAGGTATTCTGATGCCGATTGTATCACGCCCGGCAACCAGCAAAGACGGAACGACTTCTTTCCTGGGCAATATCATTGTCAGAGCACCGGGCAGGAAGCTGTGCGCCAGCTGCTCCGCCTCCGGGTTGATGTGCGCATATCTTTCCGCCATTTCCAGCGAATTGACCGCAACGTGTATGGGGTTGGAGTAAGCGCGCCCTTTCAAGTTAAAGACCTTGACAACGGCCCTGGGATCAAGGGCATTGGCTGCCAGCGCATACCCGCTATCCGTCGGGCACACGATAACGGCACCTTTGCGGATAAGGCGCGCCGCCTTTCGGAGCACCCGCACCGATGGTTTCTTGGCTTTGATTTCTTCAGTTTCAACCGGCATGCTGCACCTCCAGTGGCACATTGGGAATCACATCAAGCGACAGGTCATCTGTCTGACCCCGCATCAGTCTGGCATGGCCGGCCGCCGCAATCATGGCCGCATTATCCGTGCACATCGAGAGCGCGGGGAAATACACCTCGATTCCCCTTCTTTTACCGGCATCCGCGAACGCCTCTCTTAACCGTCGGTTGGCCGATACGCCGCCGGTAACACTGATAGCGGATACCTCGCACTGCCGGGCGGCCCGCAATGTCTTTGCCAGCAGAACATCCACGACAGCTTCCTGAAAACTGGCGGCAATGTCCTCCAGAGGCAGCGTTTCTCCGCTGGCGAGCTGGCTTTTGAAAGCGTTGATGATAGACGTTTTCAGGCCACTGAAGCTGAAATAGAACGTTTTCGCCTTCAACAACGGCCGCGGGAAAGCAAAAGCTTTCCTGTCGCCCTGAGCAGCCAGGCGGTCGATAACAGGCCCCCCGGGGAAACCGAGGTCGAGGAACTTGGCAATCTTGTCAAAAGCTTCACCGGCAGCATCATCAACTGTCCCGCCAAGCAGTTCATACTGACAGTAACCCCGAACGTAAACCAGCAGGGTATGGCCACCGGACACCGTTAAGCAGACATGGGGCAGCGGTATTTCAGGGTTGCTCAGTAGATTGGCGAAGATATGCCCCTCGATGTGGTGCACCCCGACCAGCGGCACCTGTAAGGCATAGCTGAGCGTTTTTGCCGCCGCCGCCCCGACCAGTAGAGAGCCGACCAGCCCCTGCTTTGCCGTTACCGCCACCGCCTCCACGTCACGCAGGCTTTTACCTCCGGTATCAAGCGCCTCATTGATAACGTAGCCGATGAGTTCGGTATGCCGCCGCGCGGCAATCTCCGGGACAACGCCGCCGTACTTACGGTGCAGTTCCAGTTGATTGGCGATGATATTGGACAGCACGGTTCTACCGTCAGCCACCAGCGCCGCCGATGTTTCATCGCAGGAAGATTCAATACCCAATACCAGCATCCCGGTTACCCTTGCTGTGCCGCCTGGGCACGTTTTGAATACTTGTTCACAAAAGCCCTCGCCGTCGATTCTTTCAGATATAAAGGCGCCAGCGCCAGCGTATCATCAGCCTCTCCGCTTTCGAGGCGGGCTGCCGCCAGCAATGCCACCGTTGCCCCACCGGCCCTGCTTTCCCGCACGGCAACGGTATTAGATTCCAGCAACTGACCTATCACGCTCTGGTACTTTGGCACATCAGTGGCTACCAACACCACAGGCTCGGTAATCATCTCGGTCAGGCCGGGAAGGTCGCCAACGTAGTAATCACCTGCCTGGTGAACCGCGTTATTACCGCTGCGATAGAACGCTGCATATATCGTTCCTCCGGCACCGGCGTCAATAATCGGGCAGATAAGAGAATGGCAATCACGGGCCTGATAGGCAAGCGCTTCCAGAGTGGGGATGCCTTTAACCGGTTTGCCAGTGCTGTAGGCCAGCATCTTGCCCACCGTAACCCCGATTCTTATGCCCGTCCAGGAACCCGGACCGAGGCCGACCCCGAATCCCTCGATATCCCCGAGACCAATTCCGGCGTCCTTGAGTACGCTGTCTATGTTGAGCATGATTTTAGCCAGCGACTCGTTTCTGGTCTCCAAAGCAAAGTCGGCCAGAACTCGCTCACCGTCAGCCACACCGATGGCGTTGGCATAACCCGAGGTATCAATACCGAGCACCAGCATCAGTCCTCAAGCTCCCTAATAAGAGCGCCTGAATTCTCCCCGAAAACAGCCAGTTCCAACCTGCGCCTCTTTAATGAAAGCACTTCAAACTTCACCTGCAGATAGTCCTCTGGCAGAAGAGCCAGTATTTTTTCCGCCCACTCCAGTACAATGACGCCTGTCTCTGCCCTGGCCAGGTAATCAAGCATGCCTATTTCAAATCCATCTTCTATATTATTTATACGGTAGAGGTCAACGTGGTATATAGAAAGCCTCCCTCTGTACTCGTTGACAAAGGCAAAGGTGGGGCTGTTGACCTCGTTTTCCGGAACGCCCATGCCGGCACACAAGCCCCGCGTGAAAAGCGTCTTGCCGCAGCCAAGCTCGCCAATCAGCGCGATAACACTGCCCGCGGTTATTTTTTCACCCAGTCGCCTGCCAAAACGGAGCGTGGCTGTCGGGCTACCGCTGAGAAAAACGTGCCTTAATTCAGTAGATTTTGAGGCTGACATCCTAATGACAGTAACCTGTTATTACCCTTGACGATAGTATATCATAATGATATTTATTCGTCAGGGCGCACCAACCCTTCATCAAGCAAAGATAATCTTCGCTCGAACATTAACTGTGCGAACGGCGAGTAACGGTTGTATTTCCCACCCATTTCCTATTGTGTCAAATTATATATATATGCTAGGATTACTCTGATATAAAGGCCTGATGGCGGCCTGTTTGTCGATTTCAGCATCGACATCCGGCCTTTTTAAATGAAGGAGGAATCATTGCCATGAAAAAAATCATCAATGACCCCTATCAAGTAGTAGAAGAGACTCTGGGCGGAATCCTGAAAGCCTATCCCTATCACCTGCGCGTGTCAAAGGATAGCCCACGGGCCCTGGTTCGAGCTGACGCCCCGATAAAGGGAAAGGTGGGCATTTGTACTGGCGGTGGCTCAGGCCACATACCGGTCTTCATCGGCTATGTTGGGCCGGGTTTGCTCGATGGCGTGTCCGTAGGCAATGTTTTTTCCTCGCCCGGTGCCGATGATATGCTCGCAGCCACCAAGGAAGTAAATGGCGGGGCCGGTGTCCTCTATATCTTCGGTAACTACAGCGGTGATGTCATGAACTTTGAGATGGCGGCAGAAATGGCCGGGATGGAAGATATCCCGGTACAGATGAGCATTGTCAAAGACGACGTTGTCTCGGCGCCGCGCTCCGAGAAAGACCGCCGCCGCGGTGTGGCCGGCCTCTTTTTCGCCTACAAACTGGCCGGGGCCAAGGCCGATACCATGGCCAGCCTGGAGGAAGTCAAAGCGACCGCTGACCAGGTTATTGAGGAGACATGCAGCATAGGAGTAGCCCTGAGCCCCTGCACCATACCGGCAGCGGGCAAGCCGACCTTCACCATTGCGGAAGATGAGATGGAGGTGGGCATGGGCATTCACGGCGAGCCGGGGCTGGAACGCAGCAAACTCGCGAAGGCAGACGAGATAGCGGACATCATGGCGGAGAAGGTGATTAATGACCTTCCCTTCAAGTCAGGAGAGGAGGTATCCGTACTGATAAACGGACTGGGGGCGACGCCACCCGAGGAACTTTTCATTCTTTACAACCGGATTCACGATGTCCTGGGAGGCCATGGTATCAGTGTCTACAAGACTTTCATCGGGGAATACGCTACCTCCATGGAGATGGCTGGCGCCTCGCTCACTTTACTCAGGCTCAATAAGGAATTCAAGACCCTGCTGGATGCTCCCGCTTTCTCCCCATTCCTGTTGCAGTGGAGGTAATGGCAGCTTATGCTTACGACTACAGATATGGTGTCTATCCTGAAAGAGACCGCGGCCGATTTTGAAGGCCACAGCGAGGAACTGCGACAACTCGATGCTGTTATTGGCGATGGCGACCTCGGAGTCACCATAGAGCTTGGCAGCAAGGCCCTGCGTGAGTATCTAGCTTCTCCCGGTGAGGATGATATCGGTCAGCTACTGGCCAAATGCGGCCTGCAATTTAACAAAGCAAGTCCGTCTACCTTCGGCACCTTGCTGGCCTCGGCCTTTATGGGCGCCGGTAAAGCAGCTATGGGGAAAGAGAAAATCGAGATTGAAGACCTGGGACTGATAGCAGATGGCGCCGTCGATGGTATCCAGAAAAGAGGTAAAGCCGAGGTCGGCGATAAGACCATGCTCGAT
>JBARQF010000127.1:0-5363 GCA_049643605.1 Dehalococcoidales bacterium | reverse complement strand
AGATAGCGGAATCGACTACAATCACCCCGACCTGGACGCCAATTACGCTGGCGGCTGGGACTTTGTCAACAATGATGATGACCCCGTGGATATTGACGGTCACGGCACTCATGTCGCCGGCACCATTGCTGCTGAGGACAATGGGTTTGGCGTGGTAGGCGTTGCCCCTGAGGCCAGTATCTATGCTCTTAAAACTCTGGAAGGTGGCGAGGGATACTACAGTGATGTAATTGACGCCCTCCAGTGGGCCGTAGACAACGAGATTCAGGTCACCAACAATAGCTATGGAAGCTCCGGTGACCCGGGCGAGATAGTAAAAGCGGCTTTCGACACCGCTTATTACACGCACGGTGTGCTTCATGTAGCTGCCGCTGGTAATACAGGTAACCCCCCGGGGAGGGATGATAATATCATCTATCCGGCAAGGTGGGATTCCGTTATGGCGGTGGCGGCAACCGATACAAGCGATGACCGGGCAAGGTGGTCCAGCACTGGGCCGGATGCAGAGCTGTCAGCGCCTGGAGTAAACATTAATTCCACTCTGGTTGGTGGTGGCTACGGTGGGAAGAGCGGGACTTCTATGGCTTCACCCCATGTAGCTGGCACGGCAGCCTTGGTGTTGGTTGCATACCCGAACTGGACGAACGCTGACGTCAGAACCCAGTTGCAGAACACTGCTGACGACCTGGGCGATGCGGAATGGGATACCAAGTACGGTTACGGTCTGGTTGACGCTGATGAAGCAGCGGCAGCAGCAGGCAACCTATCGCCAGTAGCCGATGCCGGTTCAGACCAGACAGTCACTGATTCAGATGGTGATGGTGTGGAGGCTGTAACCTTGGAAGCTTCCACTTCTTACGACCCCGATGGCACCATAACCGCTTATGAGTGGACCGAAAGCGGGGTGGTACTGAGCACTGAGGTATCCTTCACCTACTACTTTGCTGTTGGCACTCATACCGTCACCCTGACCATTACTGATAATGAGGGTGCCACTGGCACAGACACAGTGATAGTGACCGTCACAGAAGTGGCTACTTACCCAACTGTGACAGTCAGCATTGAGATAACGACAGAAACCAAACAAGCGGGTCGTAATATATTCACCACCGCGTTAGCAACTGTGACCATTGTTGACGCTAACGGTGCTCCAGTTGAGGGCGTGACTGTATATGGTCAGTGGAGTGGACTGACTAGCGATGCTGACTCTGGAGTAACTGACCTCAACGGAGTGGTGATATTGAAATCTGAGCAAGTAAAGAATGCTAGTGGAAGTTTCGCCTTCACAGTAGATAGTGTGACCAAAGGCGAAGTTACGTATGAGCTAAGCGGAGAGACAAGCGATTCGATAGTTGTTCCCTGAGTTGAATACTATGGGTAAAATAACAAGGGCTGGCTTTCGCCAGCCCTTGTTGCTTATTAAAACTGACATTTCGCTGGCATTGCTCCAAAATTCCACACAATGCATAATCTAGCGTTAGCACAGGTCATTTACTATTGCTTGAAAGCTTGTTTTGTTCAAGTATGATTACAACTAAATTGATATATCTTGTTTGGCCAGTTCATTCTCAAGATTAATATTAAGATAGAAACACAAACATCCCGAAGTTCGCTCGATTTAACAATCTAGTATTTTGTGATCCAGCGTTCCCCCAGGTCTTCGATACTGCACAGCCCCACTTCCATCTGGCAACCCCATATGGGGATATAAAAAGGTGCGCTCCGTTTACGCCTGAGGGCTAGGCGCGTAACTCTAAGTGAAAAAAGGAACCTTTTTATAAGTTCAGAAAATAACACCCTGACTTAGGTTCAAGGTATTAAATACGTGTTTGAAAATTGAATATTGAATTGAGTATCGTCCGGGAAACGATTTCAACAGTTCTGGTTAAAAAAGAGGATGGCTCCACAGAATACTGATCATCCAGCTAGTCTCATTTTATTGGTTACTTGGTGGTTCTCAGTATAGTAAACGGTTAAGGGCCGTATCTTTTCTTAATTTTGAATGTAACAGGATTGTAGTATATATTATATCCGCGCACGAGGAAACACTACTACTACCTGTGCCTAGATTATTACTTTTATATATGGGGATTTGAATTTGATAAACCTGTAACATATATAATACCCGCGCACGAGGTAACGTTGTTGTTACCCGTGCCTAGATTATTACTTTTATATATAGGGATTTGAATCTGATAAACCTGTAACATATATAATACCCGCGCACGAGGAAACATTATTATTATTAACGAGCGTAAACGCTGTAACATATATAATACCCGCGCACGAGGAAACCTCCTCCTCCTCTCTATAGGGTAAAGTTTCTCTCTAAAAACACTGTAGTATATATAATACCCGCACGCTAGGGAACTGTAGTAGTATTCCCGAGTAGAATCACTGTAGGATATATTATATCCGCACACGAGGCAACGTTGTTGTTGTTACCGAGTGAAAAAGCTGTAGTGTATATAATATCCGCGCACGAGACAAAGGTGGTGGTGGTACGAGGCTGCTAGATACCGAGTACAGTTTTAACCGTGTCGCGGTACTCATTGTATATAACCTCTGCTGATTCTATTACCTGCTTGAGTTTCTCCTCTCTTTCTTCCCATTTTCTGATCTTCTCAATCCCATGAACGTCGGGATGATAGCTCAGTATGCGAATTTCATCATGTAAGAAACCTCGCCTCTTCAATATCTCAAAATTCAACTGCATGAAGAGATTCAATTCTTCAAAGCTATCCCACAATTTATCGCGCGTATTCCTGAGCTTCTCATTGATATAGTTATTACCTCTGAGATGAAAAAAGCAAAGGAAATCGAATATCATACTGAAGTCGATAGCACCATAGCGTTGTTCGTGCATTATACGCGAGAGTATAGACCTGACCTGTACCTCGCTCATGATGGAGTCCCCTTTCTGGAATATCGTGATATCATGCTGCCTTATTTCATCTGCAGATAATAATTCTCGCACTTTCGGGGCTATACTTGGTCCTTCCTTCTTGAAACGATTCACTTCGCTCTTCGATATTAACCATCTGCCTCTTTGCCCTGCCCTTACTCCTGCTATTTCTCCCCGATTCAACATTTTCCTTATCGATTTATCCGACAGTCTTAATATCATAACCAGGTCCTGAACCGTGTACATCTTTTCTTTAGCCGGTATAGAATCTTTGCGCATCGGCTTGGGCTCCACATCTTGAAAATATTGCTTGTCCTCATGAAGAGAGCAATAATCTCCCGTGTTTCCCCTTCTTAACAGGGTTTCACATTCGGGATACTTACATCTCCGCTTGTCATCCATATGTACTGGCCCCCTATATTGAAACCGATGATCTCAGGTACACAGCTTTTACTTCCGTTTATTTCCGCTTTTTTCCAATAGACTGAAGTTTCTACACGGGGTCTAATAGGATTATGGCACATATTACAAATCAATTAGTAGTGATATCACTACTAATGACGGAAGAGGACTTTGGACATTTATACAGCCCCCAGAATAAAAGACGGGTAGAAAGCCCCTGCGTTTATTGTCCAGGATGCAATAAGAGCTTTTTTACAACTATTTTACAACTGGGTTTGGTGCTTCACTAATGTCAACGGATGGATTACCCCCCAAAAAGACCAGAAAATGCGGCAGGCCGCGCGTCATACCGGTTGAGCTTGAGTCGGTGGTAGCCGAATTATACAAAAGAGGTTATGGATACCGGGCCATTGCCAATTATCTCCGAGGATCCGAATACGGTATAAATCCACATTTCAGTTCGGTAAGAAAATTACTGATCGAGCTCGGCAAAGTAACCCTGCAGTCCAGGAACGGAAGATAAGTTATGAGAATAGTCAGAGGTAAAGCTCCAAAACTGGATACTCTGATCGACCGCTACCGGTTGAGCAATACCGCCGATGGCAAGAGCCCGAAGACCATCGAGTGGTATGACGCGATGTTGCGCGCTTACTCCAGGTATGCAGAACAAACCTTCGGCAACAATTCTCTTAATCATCTGAAACGAGATGACGTAAGAAGTTACATTCTCTATCTAAGGGAGAAGACGAGATTCCAGAATCACCCGCATAATCATTCCGATAATCAGCCCCTGTCCTCCAGGACTATCCAGGGGCACATCAGAACGCTTAAGGCCTTCTCAACCTGGGTCTTTGATGAAGGATACACCTCCGAGAACGTGCTCAGGGATATGAAGCTGCCTAAAGCCGCCGCCACGATAATAGAACCACTATCCAAAGAGGAGATCGCCAGGATATTCTCCTCTATCGATGTGAAAACGTCTATCGGCATGCGGGATCACACCATTCTGGCTATTTTTCTTGATACCGGACTCCGTGCCTCAGAGTTGGCCAATATAAGGATGGACCACATTTCCCTCGAAACAGGCCTCATCAAGGTCATGGGAAAAGGCTCAAGAGAGAGAATCGTGCCCATAGGTAAGTTCGTGCAGCTTACATTGCTTGAATATATCAAAAGAATCAGACCTGGATTAGGTCAGACTGATACCGACCACCTCTTTCTCTCCAGCGGCGGTAGGCCGCTATCTGTAAACACTGTCAAGTTACTGTTCCAGAGGTTGAAAAAAAGTACCGGCATATCAAAGCTACACGCTCACCTATGCCGGCATACCTTTGCCATCAACTACCTGATGAATGGCGGGGACATCTTCTCTCTCAAGGAGATCCTGGGACACAGGTCGCTGGATATGGTCAACCACTACCTTCACTTCACCAGTCACCAGATAGCTATCCAGCACCACAAATTCTCGCCAATGGACAGGTTACGGGATTCTCTTAGTACGACACACCAGTAAACAGGTGACATTCAATCTGGATTGCATTCTTTGGTATATATCATAGCTAAAGCTAAATTGCCGTCAGATAACACAGTGTGTCTATTAGTCTATATTATAAATATTATATAGTGCTGCGCACGCTGCTTGCTTGCTTGCTAGTCTCTCTTATATATATTATATATAGTGCTGCGCGCACACTCGGTTGGTTAGTTAATCCTCTTACATATCGGGTTAGTCGGTTGGTCCTCTTATATATATTATTATATAGTGCTGCGCGCACCGACTGTTTGTTAGTTAATTGGCCTATATTTAGTTAAGTTCGTATCTAGGTATATTATATCGGTGCTACTTCAACAACAACAACGACATGCACCATTATCGCCGCCTATTATTGAAGCTAATTTACCGGCCATTAGACCCGTTTTGGTTAGGAGTGATTGTAAGGGTTGTAAGGGGTATTATATGGGTGCCGGTGGGTGGCGGCGGCATCATCATCATAGAAAAAAGATATCCTCGTATGTATATATATTATATCGGTGCTATGGGGGTCTACTGCTACCC
>JBARQF010000126.1:0-5057 GCA_049643605.1 Dehalococcoidales bacterium | reverse complement strand
AAGCATTCGCGGGCAGGAACTGGTTGAAGCGATAAGACGGGTCTACAACGGGGAATGAGTGCTGCACCCGGCCATTGCGCGCAAGGTACTAAACCGGTTTGCCCCAAAGCCGGGCAGGTTAGAGAGGAAAAAGCCTGACAAAGTCTTAAGCCATCGTGAGATGGACGTGCTGAATATAGCCGCCAGAGGATTAAGTAATCAAGAGATTGCCGACGAGATGTGCCTGAGCTTACGTACCATACAGGCACATCTGGGGCATATCTTCAACAAACTGCAAGTTAGCTCGCGGACCGAGGCAGTGGTGCGCGCTATAAAAGAGGGCTGGGTTTCTGTTGATGACCTATAGGAATGACTGAAAACCAGATGTATGCCGAAAGATGACAACACACTTTTCATCAATAAGTCGACTTTTAAAAGCCATTAAAAAGCCCGGATTTTGGTTTATCCTTACCATCATCGGGCTTCTAACGGTACTACACTATGCCGAATCTCAAGGATACCCGGGACTAATCTCTCAACTAATTTCCAACGTGGACTTGACGCGACATGCCTTCGAGAGAATTCTCTTTATGGCGCCTATTGTATGGGCTAGCTTCCTTTTTGGCTGGAGGGGAGCGTTTGCGACTTCCCTGGTTGCCCTGGCCTGCATGCTGCCTCGCGCGCTTTTTATCTCAGCGAATCAGACAGACGCCATCTTTGAGACAAGTGCCGTTTTTGTTATCGGAAATGTGGTGGCCATAAGTTTCGCTTCACTCCGTAAAGAGCGAGAATACCGCAGTCAACTGGAGATAGCTCATCAGGAACTCAAAACACACATTCAAGCCATCAAGGAAAACGAACGAAACCTTGCCTCATTGAATCAAATCTCCAGTACAATATCTCAATCGCTGGAACTGGAACAGGTATTGAATGCGGCGATAGACAACGTTGTAGATATTATGCAGGTTGATGTCGCCTGGATATTCCTGCTCAACGAGGAAACCAGGGAACTCGAGTTATCCGCTCACCGCGGCTTTTCCGAGGAGTTTGCTCGTGGTATAGACAGGCTAAAGATAGGGGAAGGATTTAGCGGAATGGTAGCTAAGACAGGTAAGCCACTATTTACTGAGGATGCATCCCAAGATTCCAGGCTTGTCAGGGACGTGCTAATTAAGTATAACGTCCACTCTCTGCTGGCAGTGCCCTTAAGCGCGAAAGGTGAGGTCAATGGGACTCTTGACATAGCCATGCATAGCTACAGAATGTTCCAGGAAGAAGAAATTGAGCAACTAACAGCTATCGGAAACCAGATTGGTGTGGCCGTTGAAAACGCGCGTCTCTACCAAAGACAGCAGGAGGCGGTGAGCCAACTCGGTAAAATGCAAGAAAACCTCCGGTTTTACCTGCAACAGGTAACAAAAGCTCAGGAGGAAGAGAGGAAACGCATTTCACATGAGCTGCATGATGAAACAATTCAGGCTCTGGTGGTGCTTTCACGCAGACTAGATACTCTGGCTTCCGATAAAAAGGGGCTACCGGAAGAGCACAGGCACAACCTGGAAGAGATAAGGCAGCAAACCAATGACGTTATCCGCGAGATTCGGAGGTTGAGTCAGGACTTGCGCCCGGCGGCACTGGATCAGCTTGGTCTGGTACCAGCACTGGAATGGTTAGCTTCCGAAGCAACTGAATATTCGGGGATACGCACTGATGTCTCTGTGCTTGGGAATATAAGGCGTTTTCCCGGAGAAGTAGAGTTGGTGTTTTTCCGCATTACACAGGAAGCATTAAGGAATGTCTGGCGACATTCCAGCGCAAGCATGGCAAAAATCAAGGTCGAGTTCGAAGAAGATAAGGTAAGGATAACGGTAAGTGACAACGGGAAAGGCTTTAAAATTCCTGAACGTATGGTGGACTACGCCCGGGATGGCAAACTCGGGTTGGCTGGAATGCAGGAACGCGCCCAACTCATTGGCGGGACTTTAAAAGTATCCTCACGGGAAGGTGAAGGAACTGACGTTGTCATGGAATCCTCGTTTTGATGCGCTCTTAATACAACAGTTATGGATGAAAGACAGTGCCGGCACCAGAAAGCCGATTACGGAAAACCCCGAAGTCCCTGGCGGGCAATCTTTTTTAACTAAATTTGCTTTTTTATTGTTCCAGTTCCTCTCCGTATAAGTTGCTTCTCTCCCTTTGTCTTTGTGTTAGGCTCATTACTTGCGGTAATTTCTCAAGTCCTCTTTAACTCTGCCGTACTCTGTCACCGTGCATAACCTGTGCCTTTGTTTCTGGAATCAAGTCGGCTGGCAGATGAATACTGTACTTCCTGCTATATCGATTCGCTAATATGCGTCCTATACGTAAAAATACGTAATCCAAGGGCTGAAATTAAGTATAAACAACTAAGGTTTCAAGATACAAAATTAAGTATCACGACGGAAGTCTGGCTTCTAAATTGTGTGTTACTATGATAGTGGATGTAGAAGGACAGGAAACTGGGGAAACCTGAATAGAGAAAAGGAGGGAATCAAAATGGGATGGCAGATTGTAGTGGCACTGGTACTGGCAATCCCGGTGATACTCATTCCGGTCGCCTTCATCTGGTACCTCAATGTGAGGGGTATTCATACTGTCCGGAAAGAAGCCCGCGAGAAACGGGTCGCCTGTGCAACAGAGCGGGCGGTTTAGGAGGCCCGACCTCATTTAGCTCAGAGAACAACGTGTAAACACCCGGCACAAAGTAAGAGTCGGAAGGGAGAGAGAAATAGGAAATAGGGGGACATAAGTATGGAAGCGGCTTTAGCATTCCTTTTTGTACTGTTAGCACCTATTCTTCTTATCCCGTTCGTATTTGTTGCGTATCTCCTCGTTGGCGGCATTTTCGCAGTGGTGAAAATGCGCGTGGTGAACAAAGTTGTCGATAGGAAAAGAAGCCATGCCAATTTGGGCCGAGTGTGAGCCAGGTCTACGAGTAACCTGCGCTAAAGCACAAGATAATAATTTAGACGGTGCTTTTAAATGAAGAGAGACGACTGCCTGAGAGGAGGTGTACCCAGATGACAATCAGAGCTTTTCTCCTCATTCAGACTGAGAGTGGCAAAGCCAAAGAAGTGGTCAGTGCCCTTGAGCAACTGGAAGGGGTGAAATCGGCTGACCAGGTAACCGGACCGTATGATGTTATTACCGTCATAGAAGGAGAAAGTCTAATCGATATTGGCGATTCGATAAATAGCCAAATCCAGCCTATACCGTATATTTCCAGGGTGGTTTCCTGCATGAGCCTGAATTGGCCTGTGCCAGCAAGTTAGTGAGGATAATGAAATGAGCAAGGGTAACTTAAGATTATTCATCCTGCCTTTACTCCTCGTGTTTTGCACATCGTTTTACTATTTCGGGGAACTGGTGGATTGGGCGGTTTGGGAAGCCTTGCGCCGAGATTTTTTCTACGGCATTCATGATGTTCATCGTCTCCTGTTTCTGGCCCCCATAATCTATGCCGGTTATACTGCCAGAGTTAAAGGTGCTGTAATTATAACATTGCTATCATTTGCGATATTCTTACCCCGCGCTTTCTTCATATCCCCTTTTCCCGACCCATTGCTCAGGACCGTGCTTTTTACTGTAGGCGCCGGTTCAATTGGGGTGCTTACCGGTATAGTACGCAATAAGTCCGAACAGTGTATTGTACTCGAAAGAGAAATCAAAGGGTTAAGAGATAAGTCGTTATCGATTGCTAATGGAATCGGGGACGGGGTACTTATTACCGGTCCAGACTATGTGATAAGGTATATCAACTCCAGAATGGTGAAGGATTTTGGCAAAGGTACCAATCTGCCTTGCTATAAGTTACTGCATAACCGCGAAGCTCCATGCGAACACAATTGCGGAATACCAGATATAATAAGCGGAAAACGGGAAATTGCCAGGTGGGAATGTGCCCTTCCTGACGGTCGGATTTTTAATGTAGTTGCGGTTCCTTATGTTGACCTCGATGGGACCGTTTGTCAAATATCCGTATTCCGAAACATGAGCACCAAGTAGAAAGGGCATGAATACACCTGCGCCCCCTTTTTAAACTATCTCCTCTGAAATAAACACCGCATAGTCTTATCTAATTGCTTTGAATTTCTTCTACTGGTGCTTGTATAATTGGACGAAAAAAGAAAACCTGTCGGCTTATTGAAATGGACGTTGAATGGATATTGCGGATTGTTCTATTCGGTATAGTTCACTGGATATTAGCCGGAGTGTTGCTGTTCGATATAGCGTCGCGAGAAAAGATATTTGGAGGGCACAAACCGCCGTGGGTTATAGTGGTTATATTCATTCCGTGCTTCGGTTCTTTAATCTATCTGCTATTCCATCCGCAGATCTTTAACGCCAGACTCTAAACAAAACAGAAATCGCTGCTCTAAAATATGAGCAATATACCTATAGAGATACCCCTAAAAGCCGCATTGGATAAGAAATAATTCTGTTCCTCTACCCCTCCTCCACCTTCTTCTTTAACTCATACAGCTTGTTCAAGGCTTCAAGGGGGGTCAGGGCGTCCAAATCCAGTTTTACCAGTACTTCCCTAACGGGGGATTTCTGCTCAAGGAAAGTCAGCTGCTGCGCCGTTTCCTGGCGGCGCTTTTTTGATAATGGCTTGGCCGTGCGGCTGTCGCCCTCCAAATCCTCTAAAACCTCCCGGGCGCGGTGGACCACGGAACGGGGCAGTCCGGCCAGCTGCGCCACGTGTATCCCGTAGCTGCGGTCGACCCCGCCGGGCACTATCTTATATAAGAAGATAACCTCCCCACCGTCTTCCCGCACCGCCACGTTGCAGTTCTTCACCCTGGGCAAGTATCCGGCCAGCTCCACCATCTCGTGGTAGTGGGTGGCAAAGAGCGTCTTGGCGCCCAGCCGGGGGCTGTTGTGGATGTACTCGGCCACCGCCCTGGCTATGGAAAGTCCATCGTAGGTGCTGGTGCCCCTGCCTATCTCGTCGAGGATAATCAGGGAGCGGGGGGTGGCGTTGTGCAAAATATTGGCCGTCTCTATCATCTCCACCATAAAGGTGGACTGTCCGGCGG
>JBARQF010000125.1:0-3675 GCA_049643605.1 Dehalococcoidales bacterium | reverse complement strand
CTATCACCCCAACATATGTTTGTTGGCGCCTCCTGATGTGGGACCAACCTCAGATAGGAAAGCGGTATAATATTACCAAACGCTGTCAATGAAGAGGCCAAGGCAAGATAGCCGGCGATATTCTTTTTAGCTAAATCACTTAATCCATCCCCTTCAATCAGCATATTCCTTCCATTTTTTACTAATTTTGTATGAACGTGGAGTCCACTACCAGCATGGCCAACTGCAATCTTTGGCGCAAAACTGATTACAACGCCATACTTGTAACCAATCATCCTTAAAATCCATTTGGCAACAACAATTTGATCAGCTGCCTCTTCTATAGGTGCCGGAATAAATTCGATTTCATTCTGCTCCAGGCTTTGGTCCTCTTTATAAATATTGCCTACTTCAGAGTGACCGTACTTTATGTTTCCTCCCGCCTGAGCAATAGCCTGCATGGCCTCATACCTTAAAATTTCCCATTTACAAAACGGGGAAGACTCATGATATCCTTTTTGAACCCCGGTGGCATATAAATGTTTTGTATCGGACAAAACGTAATACTCAAGCTCTCCCATGGCTTCGAGGCTCAAACCAGTTGTATTTTTCAATACTTCTTGGGCCTTCCTAACAATATTTTCAGGAGAACTTGGTAACCTGACGCCCTCATTTGTGTAGTAGGAGCAGAGTATGTCTACCGTTGGAATGGTGGAAAACGGGTTTACATAGGCCGTACTATATCGGGGTATGACGTATAAGTCACTCGAAGCGGCATCAATGTGAGAAAATAAGCTGGAACCATCTACCCTCTCTCCCGCCGAAAGCAGTCGATCTAATTGAGACTTGTTGTTAATAACAAAATTTAGAGTCTTTAATCTACCGTCTCCCCCAACGTACCGGAAGTTGATTGACCCGATATTATTCTCCTCTATGAATTTGATTAAGTCTTCTTTTGTTAGCTCTTTTGCCGGCTTCCCGATATATTGAATTATTTTGTTAGGATTCATTGCTAGCTGTGGATCTTTCATAAGTTTAGTCAACCTCTTTTTAAGGTACCTAATATATTTTCCGCAAGCTTATTATTGTTCTCTTCAATGGCTAATCCTACCGCCATCGCGATAGAATATATCAATGGGTCTTCTGTTACCTTATCTACGAGGATTCTCTTGAAGACGGATATCACTTCGAATTTATCTAAGCCAATCTTCTCCATCTCTACCCCCTTATTAATTATCACCCATAATTCAACGCTTAAAGTTAGTAGCCCTTTTATTCATTGTTGTGCTGACTGGATTTGCTCGCAAGCCAGCCTTTCTATTGTTTTTTCAAGACATTCTACTTTGTTAAATATGGACAACAAAATACAGTCCACTCTTTGAATACAGACCTCACAATGTCCCGTAAATCCGTGCTGGTATAGAGGACAAGGCAGGCTATTAATCTCTCCAGGTCGTTCAGTATGGTTCGTCATAAATAGTTAACCTCCTAGGAAAGTTCAACCGGCAGGAAAAGAACTAAACCCAGCCACGCAGTTCCATAGCTTCCACGACACGTCTAACCGCCAGCATATAAGCCGCTTGGCGCATGTTTATCTTGTATTCCCTGCTGGTATTAAGAACAGAGTGGTAAGCTGATGTCATTTTTCTATCCAACTGGTCCCGCACATTCGCTTCTTCCCAGGAATACATATGGAAGTTCTGAACCATTTCGAAATACGAAACCGTTACACCACCAGCATTGCACAAGAGGTCAGGTATTGTATGAATGCCGTTTCTATACATAATATCGTCAGCCTCAGGGGTAGCAGGCCCATTTGCCAGCTCGGCCACAATCTTGGCCTTGATATTCGCAGCATTCTTTTCAGTGATAACGCTTTCCAGGGCTGCGGGGATGAGGATATCTACGTCGAGTTCCAGTAGTTCCTCATCGGTAATCGACTTGCCGCCAGGCAAATTACAAACGGAACCCGTGGCTGTCTTGCACTTGTACGCTTCATCCAGCCCGACACCTTCGGCACAGTAAACGCCGCCTTTGCTATCACATATGGCAATTACTTTCGACCCAAAGAGTTCGCTGCATAATCTCGCGGCATTGTATCCGGCATTACCGTAACCCTGTACGGCAACGGTAGCTCTACTTAAATCCATGCCCAGAGCGCGAGCCGCTTCCCGAATAGTATACATGCCACCATAGGCCGTGCTGTCGGCGCGCCCGAAAGAACCACCGAGGCAAACTGGTTTTCCGGTGATAACACCGAATTGGGTTCTTCCTGCCATTGAACAATACTCGTCCATCATCCAGGCCATAACCTGGGGAGTGGTGTAAACATCAGGGGCGGGTACATCCTTTTCCGGACCAATGAATTGGTATATGGCGCGCACATAAGCTCTGCTTAAACGCTCAAGCTCAGCCTCAGACATTTTCTTGGGGTCACAGATAACACCCCCCTTAGCACCTCCCAAAGGCAAATCAAGTAAGGCACACTTCCAGGTCATCAATGCTGCCAGTGCTCGAACCGTGTCAATTGTCTCATCGGGATGGAAACGAATGCCACCCTTTGTAACCCCTCTGGCATCATTGTATTGGACCCGGAATCCCTGGAACACCCGGACCGCGCCGTCGTCCATCCGGACAGGAAATGATACGTGAAGCTCCCTTATCGGACTTTTTAGAAACTCAGTAATATGCGGAGCGAGGTCGAGAATTTCAGCACACCTATCGATTTGCCTTCTGACAACTTCGAACGGGTTAACTTCCAGTGCTCCTCGTTCAACTTGCACCGTATTGGATTCCGCCATACTTCCTTCTCCTCACCTATGCATTTATTTTCATTCTGGCCGTTTGCCCAAACCTACAACCTGTGAGATTACCCGGTGCTATGGCATTACATCTCGGCAATACCTGGGTATGTAATCTAATATACGTATTGGAGTGATTGTTGTCAATATGCAGCAATGTTGCATAATTACAACAATCTTAATAACAGCGTTATCCTGATTGTCTCACTACGTTGTGCTTTTGACGTCAGGAACTGCCTAGCTTTTTATGATGTAACCCGAACCTTGCTTGTTAGTAATCATAAAAGGAGGGTTGTCTTTCAATTTTTTGCGCAGGCGACTAATACAAGACCGAATGGTAGCCGTGTTGCTGATACGCTCTTTTCCCCAGACCTCTTCTGCAATGGTGCGGTACGCTATTATCTGCTCCTTATTTCGTGCTAGCAGGGCAAGAAGACGATATTCAACGGAGGTTAACTTTACCAACCTGTTATCTACTTTGACCCTCTGATTGACAAAGTCGATGGTGAGGCGGGCATTTACGGCATTGTCGTGACTACCCTTGAACGGTATCATGTTACCGCGGCGAAGTACCGCCTTAACCCGAGCTAGTAATGTCAAATAATTAAAGGGCTTGACAATGTAATCATCAGCCCCCAGCTCAAGACCCCGCATCATGTCCTCATCCTCCGCTCTCACCGTAAGAATGATTACCGGTACGGTTGAGGACTCTCTGATCTCCCTCAAGACATCAAAGCCAGAAATGTCCGGTAAATTCAAATCAAGAATGATTATGTCGGGGTGTTCGCGCCTTGCCATAGCTATACTCTTCTTACCCGAATGTGCCTCAAGCAAAGCGGTGCCAGGCCAGCGGAACTCGAAAGCGGCACCGATGGCAGCTACAATATTCTTATCA
>JBARQF010000124.1:0-2082 GCA_049643605.1 Dehalococcoidales bacterium | reverse complement strand
GGTCATGGGCGTCCCGTGGTATCCGCGCCAGGCTTCCCATTTGACGCTGTGTTCCTGCCCGTTCTTCAGCTTGATGGTCACGACATCAAAGCCCTCCGGCCACGGTGTGGTCCAGTCCGGCCGGGGGATTAGTTTAACTTTCTGTCGAGCTTCTTTGAATTTGGGGTCAACCCGCTTCTCCTCGGTGAAGATATGCCGGTCGGCCCGCCTGTCCAGCAGGACACCAGCTATGCCGTGCTGCAAACTGATCCTGGAGTGCTCAGCATCCGGAGGTTCGAGAAGGTCGAGTTCATGCACGGCGCCGGGGCTCATCTCAACCTCAACGCTGGCCACATCATCGTCGGCAATGCCATTCTCTTTGACAAGATGTAGCGCCGCTTCTAGGGGGCGCTGCTGGAGGGAATGGCAGGGGAATACCTTGGTATCCAGGAGGTTGAAGCGGAACTCCTTGCCCAGCCCCCCGGTTACTTTGTCAATATGGTAATCTTCCTTGCCGGCAACGGCGCTGCCGAAGCCGAGGCCAAGGGCGCCATCTTCCAGGATATTGGTATCGGCGGTGATGCCTTCTCCGGCCAGCAGGGCTGCCGTGACGCCGTTGCGGCAGGCAAAGCCGGTCTCAACGAAGTGGGTCATGGTGGAGTGGTGCCTTAACGTGCCGGCTGCCTGCGAGGCAACGATGCCAAAGGCATTCAGTATTTGATTTACATTTAATTTGAGCAGCTTGGCGGCGGCCACGGTGGCGCCGAAGTTGCCGAACACGGGCACGGCGAAGAAACCCCTGCCGGTGGCGGGCAGACAGGCGAGGCCGATTCGCGACTGTACTTCATGGGCGATGATGGCCGCTTCCAGCACATCTTTTCCGGAGGCGCCCACTTTCTCGGCGACCGGAAAAACCACCGGGAAAACGGTCATCACGCCGACCATTTCCGGTCGGCTGTCGCCTTCCCACTCCGATGAGTGTGCGAAATTGCCATTGGCCAGGGCGGCATTCGGCAGCGAGGTCTTGAATCCGCCGCCGATGACTCCGGCATCGGGCGTCCCGCCGATATCGCGGACAAACTTGGTGACAATCTGGCCCGCCGGACGCGTTGAGCCCCATATCATTGAGCCCAGATTGCACAGTGCCAGCTCTTTGGCGTACTGCACTGTCTTCTGGGGGATGTTGTTGAGGCCAGTATCGACCACAAATCTGGCTACCTGCTCGGTTACGGTCATCTGCTCCTCCTTAATCTATAATGAGTTAAAAGTTAATCACGTACCGTGTTGCAATCGTACCGCCAGCCGTACGGGCAGGCCTTTCGCCATCATCCTGTCCTGTGTGGCGGCAACGTCGTAGGGTATGCGGTGCAGTTTTACTATTCTGGTTTCACTGTCGTAGATGGCGTAGCTGGCGCGCGGGTCTCCGTCACGCGGTTGTCCCACCCCTCCCGGATTGAGAATCAGCCGGCTTTCCCCCACGGCGAGTCCGATGTTATCCACCAGCCGACTGGACGTACAGGAGCCGTCTTCTTTCCTGAAGACGATGGGGACGTGGGAATGACCGACCAAGCAATAGGGCGACTGGAAGAAGTTGAAGTTCTCCCGGGCGATGCTGGCTGATATGACGTATTCCCATATCGGCTCCCTGGGGCTGCCATGCACCAGTTTGAAAGTATCCTTATCGATTGCCGGGGGGAGTTTTTCCAGGTATTTTATATCTTTCTTGTTTAGTTGCCCGGCGGTCCACTGGCAGGCGAGCGCGGCATCGGGGTTAAAATCGGCGGTGCTTATCTTGCCGATAGCTCCCCAGTCATGGTTTCCGGCCACGCAGACGTGGTTGTATTGTCGCAGCCGCTCGATGCACTCATGAGGGTCAGGCCCGTAGCCGACGATATCGCCCAGGCACCATATCTCGTCCACCCCTCCCCGCCGTTCCATATCATCCAGGACCGCCTCAAAGGCGGTCAGGTTGGCGTGTATATCCGCGATGATGGCGTAGCGCATGGTACTACTATATCAGACTTTGGTATAAGATGAGAAGGCAGCGGTGGAGCTTAAATGTGATAGCCAGCAAGGCGAGTTTAGATTGCCAATAGAACGGTT
>JBARQF010000123.1:0-5047 GCA_049643605.1 Dehalococcoidales bacterium | reverse complement strand
GACGGCTCCCTTTTCACCGTTGAGGGCGCGACGCATTATGCCGGCGTTTTCTGCCGGCGTTCCTCCCCTGATTTCAGATATGGCGGTATTTTTTAAGCCAAAATCGGCGGGTTCGACTTCAGACGGGGGCAGAACACCCTGCTCGTTGACCTCCCAGATAACGGACTTTCCGCTGATGGAAAGCTCGTCCATGCCGTCAAGGCTGTGGACTACGAGGGAATGCTTCGTGCCCAGACGATGCAGTACGGCGGCGATTTTCTCGCCCAGCTCTTTGCTGGGCACGCCGATGACCTGCGACCCGGCACGGGCGGGATTTGTAATGGGCCCGAGGATATTGAACACCGTCCGGATGCCTATCTCCCGTCGCGGGCTGGCAGCGTGTTTCATTGCCGGGTGGAAGATGGGGGCGAACATGAAGCCGATGCCGACCTTTTCCAGGCATTCGACGACGGCTTCGGCATTGAGGTCGATTTTAACGCCCAGCGCCTCGAGGACGTCGGCACTGCCGCACTGGCTGGTCATGGCGCGGTTGCCGTGCTTGGCGACCTTCAGGCCGGCCCCGGCGGCCACGAACGCCGCGGCGGTGGAGATATTGATGCTGGACAGGTTATCCCCACCGGTGCCGCAGGTATCAACCACGGGCGGCGTCGCCTTTACCGGGACGGCTTTCGCCCGCATGACGCTGGCCAGGCCGGCGATTTCATCCACCGTTTCCCCCTTGATGCGCAGCGCGGTAACAAAGGCGGCAATCTGGGCCGGGGTCGCTTCCCCGCTCATTATCTCCTCCATAACCGCCGCCGCCTGCTCAAAATTAAGAGAGTCGCCTGAAACCAGAGTATTGATGGCTTCTTTAATCATTGCTCTCCACCTCTCATGGCGATGAAGTTCCTCAGTAAGTCCTTGCCGATTTCAGTCATAATAGATTCAGGGTGGAACTGCACGCCTTCAATCGGATATTCACGGTGGCGCAGTCCCATGATAATCCCGTTTTCCGTCCAGGCGCTGACCTCGAGGCAATCCGGCAGGCCATCGCGCATTACCGCCAGCGAATGATAGCGGATGGCAGGAAACGGATTGGGCAGGCCTTCGTACAGCCCCCGGCCGTCGTGGTGAATAAGGGATGATTTGCCGTGCTTTATTTCACCGGCACCGGCCACTCTGCCGCCAAAGCTGTAGCCGAGGCACTGGTGGCCCAGGCAAACGCCCAGTACGGGCAGACGCGGACCGAAGTGCTGAATAACCTCGTTGGAAATGCCGGCCTGCTGCGGGGTGCCCGGGCCGGGGGATATGACGATGAGCTCCGGCGCCAGCTTTTCCATCCCGTCGAGGCTGATTTTATCGTTGCGGAACACCTGCACCTCTTCACCCAGTTCGCTCAGGTACTGGTATAGGTTATAAGTAAAACTGTCGTAGTTATCAATCAACAGGAGCATGGCTGTCCTCCGCCTGCTTGATTGCGGTAAATAATGCCTGGGCTTTATTCAGGCTTTCCTGGTACTCATTCTCGGGAATACTGTCGGCAACAATGCCGCCGCCCGCCTGCACGTGAGCAACACCATCCTTGATGACGATGGTGCGGATGGCGATGGCGGTATCGAGGTTGCCGGAGAAATCAAAGTAGCCGACGGCGCCGGCGTAAGGGCCTCTTTTATCCGGTTCCAGCTCGGCAATTATCTCCATAGCCCGTATCTTCGGTGCGCCGGAGACGGTGCCGGCGGGGAAACAGGCCCTCAGGGCGTCATACTGGGTCATTCCCGACCTCAATTTACCCTGAACATGGGACACCAGGTGCATTACGTGCGAGTACCTCTCGATGTCCATGAATTGGGTAACGGAAACCGTGCCCGGCTGGCTGATGCGGCCGATATCGTTGCGGCCGAGGTCGACCAGCATGATATGCTCGGCGCGTTCTTTCTCGTCGTTCAGCAGTTCCCGGGCCAGTTCCAGGTCGCGGTCGGGATTACTACTGCGGGGGCGGGTGCCGGCGATGGGGTGGTTGGAGACAATGCCGTCCTCCACCCGGACCAGCAACTCCGGAGAAGCGCCCACGATGTGGCAGTCGCCAAGATGCAGGAAATACATGTAGGGGGAGGGGTTAATCGAGCGCAGAGCGCGGTAGATGGCAAAAGGACTGGCAGCCGTTGGTTTGGACAGGCGCTGTGACAGGACGGCCTGAATGATGTCTCCTGCAAAGATATGGTCCTTGGCTCTGGTGACCAGGCTTTCATATTCCGCCCGGGAGAGATTTGGCGTGACCGGGGACTCCGGGACGGCTGACGGCGGAGCATCGATGCTAACCGGCTGCTTTAATCTTGCCACTATGCGGTCGATTTTAGCCGTGGCCTCGGAGTAGGCCTGCTCAATATCACCATCCAGGTGGGCGTGGGATACTATTTTTATCTTGTGGGTCAGGTGGTCGAAGACCAGCAGCGTATCCGCCAGCATCAGCACCGACTCCGGAAGGCCATGCGGGTCGTTATCCGGGGTGGGCAGTTTTTCAAAGTACCTGGCCACTTCGTAGCTGAGATAGCCGACGATGCCACCATGAAAACGGGGCAGGCCAGATACCGGCACCGGCTGGTAATGCCGGAACTCCTTTTCGATAAGCGTCAGCGGGTCAACAGGGTTTTCCCGGCCGGTTTTTATCACCAGCGACGGTTCCGTGCCGATGAAACTGTAACGGGCGAGCCTTTCCCCGCCCTCCACGCTTTCCAGAAGAAATGAGTAGTCGCCCTGCGCTATCTTGAGGTAGGCCGAGACCGGTGTCTCCAGGTCGGCCACCATCTCGTGGTATACCGGTACCAGGTTACCCTGTTTCTTCAGTTTTTTAACTTCTTCTAATTCCGGATAGTACATTTTCCTTGCCTTTTCCGGGAATAAAAAAACCCCCGCCCTGGAAGGGGCGGAGGCTGCTTCCGCGGTGCCACCCTTCTTGGTCATGAAATATACGAAAGGTATATGACCATCTCTTGCCGGTACGGTCCTCTCGTGAAAGGACGATACCCCGGGATGTGATAACGCTTCCCCTGCGTCAAAGCCTACTCGCCGTGGTGGCTTTCGGTTTGCAGCTCCCAGTCCCATTCTGCTCCGGCGCTGGCATCGGCTCTCACCTTACCCGACTCTCTGCGCCCCGCTGCGGAGCCTACTATTCCTGTTCGCAGCCTTTATCTTCTGTTATTTAAGTATTAGGTAAAAAGGGGAGTTTTGTCAAGTAGCATCTGTAAGCGATTAAAAACAGGCTCATTCCGAGAAGGCTAGTATCCCCAATATTATCAGGTTCACGATGGGGATAATCATCAGTATCCCCATCCAGGACGGCTGATTTCTGGCCCGGGCGATTGCCATCCAGATAATGACACCGAGGACGAGATTGACCAGCGGGATGAAAAAAAGGATGGTCCACCAGCCGGAACGCCCGGCAACTTTACACATCAGGTACAAATTGGCGATTGGTATCCAGGCAAGCCAGGAATTATGGGTATCCGTTTTATTGGCAATGACGTGAAGAGTGAGCGCCAGCCAGAAATATACCGCCAGGCCCCCAGAACGGGTTTGGTCCGTAGGATACTACCCAGTTCCACATATTTCACCTCGCTAAAACTGAAATGGCAATACCGGCATACTGATTATCTTATACGCTCTATTTAAAACGGTCGGAGATGCTTTTGCCGAAATCCTGTGCCGCTTGACCCGCCTCTCTGAACCTGGCTTTTACGTCATCGTCCTGAAAGCGGCCGCCGAAAGTTTTGGCCGCCTTGGCGGCGCTATCACCGAATTCCCTGGCTTTTTCCTTCAGCTGGGGGTCGTTGAAGATTTCGCTCAGGGCTTCACCAAAAATGCGGAACATTTCACCGAAGCTTTCGGCAGAACCTTTTTTATCCGTCTTTTCCTCCGGTACCATGTTAGCCTCCTTTATCTATCGCTGCCGGTCATGGCGTCGATTTTAGTATCCGACCGGATATCAGCAGGTCAAATATATAAATATAATTTACTCCTATACATGAGACAAAGCAACAGGATTAGCTGCGTGGCGGCAGTAAAAAAGTGGGAGGGGAATGCGTTCCCCCTCCCACATGGTAAGCGGTGCCAGCCGGCTGGTTATTTGTCGGCCATGGCTTTGAGCAACTTGGCGGCTCTGCTGGTATTGAATACACCGCAGGCACACTGTGGCGCCAGCAGCTTGGCTGCGTTTTCAGGGGTCTTGGTGCCGGTCTTGATTTCCTTCACCATCGCTTTAACGAGGTTTGGTGCAATCAGGGCATGGCCGCACATGGTGGTAATTTCGAGGACATCATCCTCGGGCAGTTTCTCCGTCTTGCCCCAGACGCCGAGTGAGAAATTGCCGGTGTGGTGCTTCAGACCTGCCTTCTCGAGGCAGTCATCAACCTTCTCATAAATACCGCTGACGATAACCGATAGACCCAGGTCAGCTTCCTTGAGCTCTTTCAGCACGGCGGTTACATCTTCCTGATTGCCAAATACGGCGTGGCCTATCTTGTCGACATTGGCGATGACCTCTTCCGCCTTATCAATCATGCCGCCCATGGAAACGCTGCCGATATTGATGGCGTTATGGCGCAGGGCGATGCGCAGGAACTCCTGGACCTTGGGAATATGGCCCTCTTCGTTGTGGCCGATTGCCTGTATCATCATCATTACGTAATCTTCGCTCAGGCTTTCGGCGCTGCCACGACGATGTAAAGTATGTGTCATTCATTTCCTCCTTATACGTCCGCCGCTGGCTTGCCCAGGCCGACACACTGTTTTCCATTGATGCGATACGAAATGCCCAGCTTATCCATCAGCTTTCGCAGTGGATAAGAGCCATCGGGGTCGGCGCGGTTGATGACCTCACAGCTGAAGACGGTATCGATTTCTTTGGCCACCTCTTTCAGGGCGTCCATGATTTCTTCGAACTTGTCGATGGGGTAGAGACACTCGATGATGCCGGAGAGCACCTTCTCATTGAGTACATCTTCCCGTATCTTGCCGGTCTTGGGGTCTTCCATGAGGAAGGTAACCGGGTTCTTGGCCTCAAACTCCGCAC
>JBARQF010000122.1:0-10508 GCA_049643605.1 Dehalococcoidales bacterium | reverse complement strand
CCAGCGCCGGCATAGAGGTTATCAAAGCGGCCAAGAAAATCGCCGGGCAGTTCGGCCTGCCGATTATGATTCACATCGGCGACGTAGACAAACAGGTGCCGGCGACATTGACTCCGGAATGCCTTTCCGTGATGGAGGCCGGCGATATTCTCGCCCACGTGTATTCCGGCAACCAGGGCGGTGTCCTGCGCCCTGACGGCTCGATATCGCCGGAATTGAAGGCTGCCATGGAGCGCGGCGTCATACTGGACCCGGCCAACGGACGGAGCAATTTCTCTTTCGCTGTGGCGCGCAAATGCCTGGCGGAAGGTATATTGCCCACCGTCATCGGCACCGACCTCAACCACCGGTGCCTGAAAGACCGGACCTACAGCCTCCCCGTCAACATGTCGAGATTTATGGCACTGGGGCTGGACCTGAAGCAGGTGGTGGCTATGACCACCATCAATACCGCGCGCGCAATTCGCGAAGAGGACAAGATTGGCAGTCTCAAGCCGGGCATGGCGGCAGACGTCTCCATTCTGGAACTCCAGTCCGGCGCCTGGACGCTTATTGATACGCCGGGAGAGACCATAAAGATAGACCAGCTCCTGATGCCGATTACCGCCATAAAAGGCGGGAAAGCAATTCAGGCAGAGCCGGCAGCCCTACCACCCAGGGCGAGCTGAATCAACCTTACCAATCTAGCTTAACGAAGCCGGCCGCTGAATACCGAATCAGCGGTAGAGTTGCTGTGACCCGTAGGAAAATCTGGGCGGCCTGAGCTGGTGCCATACCTCATCGCAGGCTTTTAACTCCTCATCGGTCAAGGTCAAATCCACCGCGCCGATATTTTCCTCCATCTGCTTTATCGAGTTGGCGCCGCAGATGACGGAGGTAATCGCTTTGTTATTCAGTACCCAGGCAAGGGCAAACTGGGGCATGCTCCGCCCGTGCTTCTCGGTGATTTCCTTGATACGGGCGACCGCCTCAAAGTCATTGGCCAGCCAGTAGCGGCCGCTGTACACCGTGCCCATCATTTTATTGCCGAACCGCGAACCTTCGGGCGGAGGTTTGTTCGGGTCATGCTTGCCGGTAAGCAACCCGCCGGCGAGCGGATTATAGACGCACACGCCAAGCCCCTCATTGACACAAAACTCCAGCATCTCGTCCTCGATATCCCTGGTTATCAGGCTGTATGGCGGCTGCGTGCAGTCATATCGCGCCAGGTTCCGAACGTCACTCACCCAGAGTGCTTTGCAGAGCTGCCAGACAAGGTAGTTGGAACAAGCGATATAGCGCACCTTCCCCTGATGAACCAGGTCATCCAGCGCGCGCAGCGTCTCATCGATAGGCGTGGCATGGTCCCACCGGTGAGTGTAAAAAATATCAATATAGTCCGTCCCCAGTCGACGCAGACTGCCTTCCACGCCATCCATAATGTGCCGCCGCGATGTGCCGATATCGTTCACCGTCGGGCCTGACTTCCAGCCGCCTACCTTGGTGGCCAGCACCACGTCATGCCGCACTCCCTTGAGCGCTTTGCCCACGATTTCCTCGGTCAGACCGTTGACATACTGGTCGGCAGTATCGATGAAGTTGATGCCGGCATCCAGCGCCCATTTTATCAACCTGGCGGCTTCCGCTTCATCTATCTGATTACCATAGGTCATCGTGCCCAGGCAGATTTCCGATACCATCAGTCCGCTCCGACCCATTCTCCGGTATTTCATAGCCATTTCCTCCCTTTTTCACACCTGTATTCTGTGCTCCATTTTAGCACCAATTCAGTCCCGCAACAAAATCTTTTTTAATCCTCAATACAATTGACAACGAAAGGTTGAAGCGATAATATAACGAAGGCTGCGCATAGTTCCAGCTTCAAAATCAGCCATTGCGCCAGGGAGGACATTATGCCCAGAGCTATGGTGAACGGAGTTAATCTATACTACGAAGTTACCGGGGAGGGCTTCCCGCTGGTCCTGAGCCATGAGTTCGGGGGAACGTGCAAGAGCTGGGAGCCTCAGGTGAGATTTTTCTCCCGCCGCTACCAGGTCATCACCTACAACCAGCGCGGTTTTCCTCCGTCGGACGTACCGCAAAAAGCCTCCGACTACTCACAGGACATACTCGTTGAGGACCTGTACCAGCTGCTGCGCTACCTCGGCATAAAACAGGCGTACGTGGGCGGCTGTTCCATGGGCGGCAATGTCGCCCTCAATTTCGGCATTGCCCACCCGGAAATGACCAGAGCCCTGATTATCGTTGCCAGCGGCGCCGGCACCACCAAGCGGGATACGTTCGTGCCCTCTCTGGAAGACGCGGCGCGGCAGCTCGAAACGGCGGGATGGAAGGCGCTGGCCGAGCAGTATGCTCAAGGCCCAAACCGTATCCAGTATAAGCGGAAGGACCCGCGCGGCTGGCAGGAGTTCACTGATGACCTCGCCGCCCATTCCAATGAAGGGTCAATTCATCTGATAAGAGAGGTCATTATCAAGCGGCCTCCAGTTTCCGAACTCGAGGCAGAGCTCAAAAAGCTGAAAATACCGGCGCTCATCATGATTGGTGACGAGGATGAGTGGTGCATCGACCCGGCACTGATAATGAAAAAACATATGCCCGGGGCTGGCTTGCTCATTCTCCCCCAGTCCGGCCATGTCATCAATCTGGAAGAGCCGGACATCTTCAATCGGGAGCTGCTCGATTTTCTCACCGCCGTCGAGTCAGGGAAATGGGTGGTACGCTGAATTCAACATATCCGCCAGTGAGGTCAGATGATGGAAAGTGCGCATTCTCGCCGGTATATTGAACGGAACATCGCCATGGAGCTGGTGCGCGCCACCGAGGCGGCATCAATGGCCGCCGCCCGCTATCTGGGCAGAGGCAATAAGGAACTGGTGGACCAGGCAGCGGTGGATGCCATGCGCTTTGCCCTGGGCTATGTCAGCATGGATGGCATCGTGGTCATCGGCGAGGGCGAGAAAGACGAAGCGCCCATGCTATATATCGGCGAGCACATCGGCAACGGCGCGGATTTGAAGGTCGATATCGCGGTCGACCCAGTAGATGGCACCGCGCTGGTAGCCAATGGCCTTCCCGGAGCCATCTCCGCCGTGGCGCTTTCGGCGCGGGGTACCATGAACTGCCCGCGTCAATTTGTCTACATGAACAAAATCGTTACCGGACCGGAGGCCGGGGACGTAATCGATATCAATGCACCAACCGAGAAGAACCTGAAAAACATCGCCCGCGCCAAAAAACGAAACGTATCGGACCTCACGGTGGTGGTCCTGGACAGGCCGCGCCATGAGCAGCTTTTATCGGAAATCAGAAACGTGGGCGCACGGGTAAAGTTAATCCCTGCCGGCGACCTGGCGGCAGGCATCGAGGCCGCCCTGCCCGAGACAGGGGTGGATGTTCTGATGGGTGTCGGCGGTACGCCCGAGGGCGTGCTCACGGCGGCGGCATTACAGTGCATTGGCGGCGTGATACAATGCAAGGCCTGGCCGCGTGATGAGAAAGAGCGGGATGCAGCCCTGGCAACTGGTACTAATCTCGACAAAATCTATTATACCGAGGACCTGATAAACAGCGAAGACGTGTTTTTCGCCGCCACCGGGGTCAGCACCGGTGAGCTACTGAAGGGCGTCCGCTACTTCAGTGGCGGCGCCGCTACCCAGTCCCTGGTCATGCGCTCCAGTTCCGGCACTGTCCGCTGGGTTGATGCCACCCATAACTTCGACCGACTGGACAAGCTGAAGTCTCTTGAGCTTCCTTAGAGGGCATCCTGGCCGTGGCTCTGCCGGATACCGAGGTTATTCGACCACGTATTTCTTTACCAGCTCTAGGGTATTGACCACGTCAAGTTTCTGAAAAAGGTAGCTAAAGCGCTCTTCCAGCGCTTCCCCAATCTTTTTCCTGTTATCTGCGGGCATACCCCACATCTCTTTCTTGAAATCGCCAAAGGCTTTCTTGCGCGTTTTATACAGGAACTGCTCCTCGGTATCGCCCGACTTCCTCTCGTCGCTGTACTGCTCAAGCAGATGCGTGTTTATTTTTTTCATCAATTCCTGAGGGAAATGGGGACTATCGTAGATGATATTCTGAAAGCCGGTGGCCAGATGGACCTCCACAGTGCCAGTCTCCGGAAACAGATGAAAGGCCTCATCCGGCAAAGTGGAAGCACCGTGCTGCACGGCACCGCCCATGCCATACTCCTCATGGGCTGCCCTGGAAAGCTCCCTCAAGGTATCAAAATCAAGCTCCACGCTGGCGATTCCCCCATCCGGCAGGACCACCCCGCCATGTGTCGTTCCGGTCTGCACGCTGATTTTGGAGATTCCCCTGACATTCGGCCCCAGCAGAGCCAGATAACCGCTCATAAACGCCTGCAGGTCTTCCACCGTGCTGTTCTGCTTGCCCACCTCCCCAATTTCACCACCGACGGAGACGGTAACCCCTGACGGCTCGATGCTGCGGACGAAGCCGGTCATTTCCGCGGTGATACGGCAGTTCTCCGCCTGTTGCTGTTCCAGACTTTCTTTTTCTATATCAACCAGCGTAGAGGCATCAATATCGATATTCAGAAAGCCAGCACCGACCGCCTCTTTGATTAATGCCTTCATGCCCTCTATTTCCTGCTTCGGGTCGGCGCTGTACCTCTTCTGGTTCATCTGAAAATGGTCGCCCTGTATGAAAACAGGCCCCTGAAATCCCTCTTTGATGGCTGCCGCCAGTACGCAGGTGACGTACTCCGCCGGCTTCTGCTTGGTATAGCCCATTTCAGAGCGCGCAATCTCAAAGATAAAGGCACCAACCTCATGCTTCAGCGCCGCACGAAAAACGGCCCGGGCTACCTCATAGGTAATACCCCGGACGTTTATTG
Organism: Dehalococcoidales bacterium; assembly: GCA_049643605.1. Classification (GTDB taxonomy): domain Bacteria; phylum Chloroflexota; class Dehalococcoidia; order Dehalococcoidales; family RBG-16-60-22; genus E44-bin89. The sequence continues at coordinate 5,644 of JBARQF010000122.1, read as the reverse complement.
CCGGGACAGTTTTGTTGCGGTAGGCACCTTTGCCAGCGGCATCATACAGCCCCTGAATGCTTGCCGGATAAATGCCCTGCCCCGCCGCCAGTTCCCGAATCTGCCGTCGGTTTTCTTCCCTGACCGGCTCATCGGCGCTGAAAACCGCCTGCTCCACCAGGCCATCAATCCTATCACCAGTTAGTGATGCGCTCATAATTCAACACCTCGTTCTCTTTACCTGAAGATACTCCGGCGTCCGCTATACCGCTCCACATCATAATGTTTTTCAAGGTCTACATAGCTCGTCCGACCGACGACCCTGTCCATCGGGCAGGTGGTGACCTCGCCGTTTCGGTAACATACCATCTTGCCAAAATCCCCGTTCATAATCAGGTCAACCGCGGCAATGCCGAAATACCGCCCCATTCTCCGGTCATAGGCACAGGGAGCGCCGCCGCGCTGCAGGTGGCTCAGTACCACGCACCGCGTCTCGATCCCGGTACCTTTGTAGATTTCCCGAGCCAGGTAATCGCCAATCCCGCCCAGCATCTTGTGGCCGAAACCGTCCACGCCTTCCTGCCTGACGAACTCCTGGTACCCAATGGGCTTGGCCCCCTCAGCAACGATGACAATCTCGTAACGGCTTCCCGCATTTCTCCCCTCCATGAGCAGTTCATTTACCCTCTCCATGGAGAAATCACACTCCGGAATGAGTATGATGTAGGCACCGCAGGACTCACCACCCTCCAGGGCCAGCCAGCCTGAATGCCTGCCCATCGTCTCTACCACGAATATCCGGCGGTGCGACCCTGCCGTGGTTCTCAGCCGGTCCACTTCCTCCGTGATTACATTCATCGCAGTTTCAAAGCCCAGCGTGTAATCTGTTTCCACCATGTCTTTGTCAATGGTTTTAGGAATGCCCACCACGTTAACGCCTTCCTGCGCCAGCTTGCAGGCCACGCCAAGCGTATCATCCCCCCCAATGGCAATAAGTGCGTCCAGCCCCAACTTCTGGATGTTATCCAGTACCAGCTTTGAGCGGTCATCCTTGGGGTTGTAAGGGTTGGTCCGAGAGGTCCCCAGCATGGTGCCGCCGTATCTGTCCCAGGTTCTCACTTTCTGCTCGTCCAGAGCGATGATATAGTCATCCATTTGAAGATCGGTGCCAGCCCCAAACGTGAGCCCGCTCCAGCCGTCTTTAATGCCAAGCACCTCGTACTGGACGCCTCTTTCTGTTTCCAGCCGCTGGTCCGTGGCGGTCTTGACCGCCCATTTGATGGCCGGATTAAGGCCGGCGCAGTCGCCGCCGCCGGTGAGTATACCGATTCTCTCTTTCGCCATGGTATTTATAGCTTATAAATTTCACTCCCTTCTGTCAAATGGTAACAGCAACTCCAAAACATTGACAAGGAAATAACAGAGAAACTAGAATACTCACCAACCGCACTGAGGAGGAGCGCCGGAATGAAGATTACCAGAGTTGAAGCCATTGAACTGCGTCTGCCGGAAAAAGAAGTTTCTGAGGCTAAGTATTCATCAGCGCAGGACGCGGTGGTCGTCAAGGTCCATACCGATGACGGAATAGTAGGCATCGGCGACTCTTATTCCCTGCCTCACGTGGTGAAGGCGATGATAGAAGCGCCCCTGAGCGGAGCCAGCGCCACCGGCTTGGCCCGTCTAATAACCGGCATGAACCCGCTGGACATCAGGCCCATAAATCACCTGCTCCAGGCCCGCAATATCAGGCTGGGGCGCCGCGGCATCATCTGCCATGCCATCGCCGCCATTGACATTGCCCTGTGGGACATTGCCGGCAAGTACTATAACCAGCCGGTCTACCAGCTGCTGGGCGGCGCCTTCCACAAGCAGCTGCGTGCCTACGCCAGCATCCTCTTTGGCCCCGACGGCAAGGCCACCGCCGAAATCGGGAAAAGATGGGTGGACGAGGGGTTCACCGCAGTGAAGTTCGGCTGGACGCCGATGGGGCAGAGTGAGAAGCTGGACCTTGAACTCGTGGAGGGGGGACGGCGGGGCGTTGGCGATAATAACGACCTCATCGTGGATGCCGGCTGCTGCTGGGACGCCAACACCGCCATCAAGCGGGCGCAACAATTCCAGGACTACAACGTGCTCTTCCTGGAAGAGCCTCTGAATCGGGAGAACGTAGAAGGCTACCACAAGCTGACCAGCGTCTCTCCCATCCCTATCGCCGCCGGAGAGGGCGAGGCGGGCCGGTTTTCCCACCAGAGTTTTATAGAACGCAGCGGTATCAATATTGTCCAGATAGACGTGGAAAACACCGGGCTTACCGAGGCCTGCCGGGTGGCCGATTTCGCCGAGGACCACGGCGTGAAGGTGGTCAACCACTTTTACACCAATACCATCGGCTCCGCCGCGGGCCTGCACTTCCTGGCCTCCCGCCAGAGCGCCTTCATCATGGAGTACTGCGTGGAGGAGACGCCCATACGCTGGGACCTGACCAAGCAGAAGATGCCCGTGGTGGACGGCTGCGTTGAAGTCCCGGAAGGGCCCGGACTGGGCGTTGACCTGGATGAACAGGTTATCGAGCGCTATCGAGTGGAGTAACCGGCAAAAACAAGCCTATAATTCCACGCTCGTGCCAATGCCGGCCTGCACCGCCTTGTCGTAGGCAAGTTTAGCAGCGGCGACATCCTGGATGGCCAGTCCGTTGGACTTGAACAGGGTTATCTCCCGGGCATCGGTCCGACCCGGCTTCCTGCCCGTAATCACCTCGCCCAGCTCAGCGTGCAGGTGGGACTTATCAATCGCCCCCTCTTGAATGGGAATCATGATATCCCCCGCCTCATTCAGGCACGCATCATACGAATCGGCGATTATTTTCGACCTCTTTATGATGGCCGTGTCCAGCTCCCGGGCTTTAGGCGTATGGCTGCCGACGCTGTTGATGTGGGTTCCCTCTCTGACCTTGCTGCCGCCAAATACAGGCGCCGGCGAGGAACTGGCAGTGCAGATGATGTCCGCCTCTTCCAGAATCTGGTCGGGCGATGCCGCTCTGACAATATCAAGCTGAAGTAAAGAGGCCATGTCCGTGATAAACCGGCCCACTGTTTCATCATTTACGTCATAAACATAGGCTCTGGCAATGTCCCTGGCGATGGTCATCGCCTGGAGCTGCGTTCGGGCCTGCGCCCCAGCACCGAAGATGCCGACCTTCTGTCCGCTGTCTTCGCGGGCAAGGTACCTGGTAGCGACTCCGCTGGCGGCACCGGTCCTGACTGCGGTAAGATAGCCACCGTCCATGATACAGATAACATCGCCGGTTTCCGGGTCCTGAAGCATCACCTTGCCCATGATGGTGGGCAATTTGTGCTTTGCGGGATTATTGACGTAGCTGGTCACCACCTTGCAGGCAAGTGCGCCCATCTCCTTGAGATACGCCGGCATGTAGAGTCCCAGGCCTTCCCCGGTGAACAGGTTGATGCGCGGGGGCAGAACCGCAGTGCCGGAGGCCAGCTCAACGAACGCCTTTTCCACCACCTCCATACACTGCGCCATATCAAGCACTTTCATTACGTCATTCTGGTTCAGTAACAGCACCTGCCTGCTCCTTGCCCATTTAATTGCAATATATCACGGACAACCAGTTCTAGCAATTAATGCAACATATTGCCTTGAAAGGTTTATTTCTGATACAGTGAATGATAGTTTTGTATCGTTTATCAAAGTACGGCAGGTACCGATATGGCAGACAAAGATGACAACAGGCAAAAAGTGTTTCGCTTTATCGAAGGCAGGCGCGATGAAATCATCCGCGACCTGAGCGCGCTGGTCCAGATTCCCAGCGTGACCGGGCAGGAAGGTGAAGCTCAGAAATACATGCACCGTTTATACTCGAACCTGGGCTTGAAGGTAACATCACTGGACACCGACCGGGATAAAATACGCCGCCACGAAGCCTATGTCAAATCGGACTTTGATTACCGCGGGCGGCCCAATATCGTTGGCGTCTTGGAAGGCAAACCGCCGGCCAGGTCTCTGGTACTGAACGGGCATATCGACGTGGTCCCCCCGGAACCGATTGCGGAATGGGAATTCTCGCCCTGGGAGGGCAAGGTTGTGGGTAACAAGCTCTACGGTCGCGGTGCCTGTGACATGAAGGCGGGGCTGATGGCCAACTACCACGCTTTGAAAGCTTTGCTGGAAACTGACTCCAAACCGGAAGGCACGGTAATCCTGCAGAGCGTAATCGAGGAAGAGACGATGGCCAGTGGCGGGACACTCGCCTGCCTGGTCGAAGGCTTTACCGCCGATGGCCTTATCATTCCCGAGCCGAATATGAAGATTATGATTGCCCATCCCGGCGTTCTTTTCTTCAAAGTAAGGGTGATCGGGAAGTCAGCCCATGCCGGCGTGGCGCACACCGGCGTCAACGCCATCGGCAAGATGAATCGGGTCTACGACGCTCTGGTGGAACTCGATGCAAGGCGGGCGCAGGATAACCGCCATCCGCTTTTAGAAAAGCACGCCGGCCGCTCCTGCCATCTGAATATCGGTACTTATCAGGCTGGCGACTGGATTTCAACCGTGCCGGGATGTGCGGAGATTACGTGCCGTATGTCTCACCTGCCCGCCGAAAACGCGGATGCGGTGAAGCAACAGGTCCAGCAGGCCGTCAAAAAGGCCGCGGATGGCGATGAATGGCTGCGACAGCACCCCCCGGAGGTTATCTGGTACGAAAAACAGGTGACCCCGTGGGAACAGGCACCAGACGACCCGTTTATCCTGTTATTCAAGTCGGTTGCGGACAGCACTCTGAAATCGAACATTGAGGTTGCCGGGGCTACGTGGGGCATGGACACCCGCCTGGCGCCGTATTTCAGCATGCCGGCTCTTTCTTTCGGGCCGAACGGTAAGGATATTCACGGTGTGAACGAATATGTGGATATTGACTCCGTGCTCGACTGCACGAAAGTGCTCGCCGCCTTCATCATGGACTGGTGCGGAGTGCCGACAAGTTAAACAACGGAGGCCAAAATGAATAAGTTGCAGGTTAACGGCGAAAGACTGTGGAACACCATTACGGAGACCGCCAAGTTCGGCGGCACGGAAAAAGGCGGCGTCTGCCGCCTGACGCTGTCCGATGCCGACCGCCAGGTGCGCGACTGGCTGGTCCGGGAATGCGAGTCGGCCGGCTGCGCCGTCAGCATCGACGAGATGGGCAGCATCTTCGCCCGACGTCCCGGGAAAATCGATACGCTGCCGCCGATTGCCATCGGCAGCCACCTTGACACCCAGCCCTCCGGGGGTAAGTTCGACGGCATCGCCGGCGTCCTCTCTGGCCTTGAGGTGCTGCGCACGCTGAATGAGGCCGGATATACCACCACCACCCCGCTGGAGCTTATCGACTGGACCAACGAGGAAGGTTCCCGCTTTACGCCGCCGATGCTGGCCTCCGGCGTATTCGCCGGTGTCTTTGAGCGCGATTTTGCCTGTGCCTCTGAAGACCGTGACGGTAATAAATTCGGGGCGGAACTGGAGCGCATCGGCTACCGTGGTGAGCGTAAATGCCCCGACCACAAACTTGGCGCCTACTTCGAGCTCCATATCGAGCAGGGGCCGGTCCTGGAAAAGGAGGGCATATTGATTGGCGCCGTCACCGGCATGCAGGGACAGAAGTGGT
>JBARQF010000121.1:0-2603 GCA_049643605.1 Dehalococcoidales bacterium | reverse complement strand
CGCTCATTAACTCCTCAATTCCTCCATCTAGTTCCTAAGAGCTACAGCACCTTGTGTCCTGGTTATCCTTCCTCGCTCGTTTGCTGTTGATTGCCATCTGCAAAATATCCGGTATTCGCTACTCCTGTGCCGTTACGCCCATCAATTGAGTATAGGCACTATGGAGCCTGTTGGCTACCGTCTGCGCAACGCCCCGGTGCATCTTGCACCCGATAAGTGGCTGAGTCTGGCACAGCTGGGCAAGTTCACGACCATTGAATGCCAGTACCTTCGTGGTCTCGATTGCCTTTACCGTGCTGGACATGCGATAAGGTGACAGCATTGCCGACCAGCACACCAGCTCAAAGTTCGATGCCGCCTGAATCTGGCGATGCATCATCGGGCCCAGTTCCAGGTATATGCCAACGAGGCCGTCTTTAACGATGAAAGCCTTTTCCTGACTCCTGCCCTGTCTGCCCAGGCTCTCCCCAACCTCATAGACCTCGGTGGTTGCCATTTCCGAAACGACTTTCAACTGCTCTTCATCCAGCTCACGAAAAATCGGACACCGCTTTAAGACCTCTATCTTATCCACTCTCAAACCTCCTCAGTCTTTTTAAATCAGCCTTTAAAAGATTACCTTCCGGCACCGGCCAGTTCCTTTTTTAACGCCGCCAGTTTGCCACGGGTGCTGCCGTCCAGCAACCTGTCTCCAATCCGAGCCGTGAATCCGCCGATTATGCCGGGGTTTATATCCGATTTTATCTCAACTTTTTTCCCCACGATGCGACCGAGCTGTCTGGCCAGCTTTTGTTCGTCCTCTTTAGCCAGCGGGACCGCCGTGGTCACCTCGGCCAGTTCTATACCACGAGAGCTTTTCCACAACCGCTGATATTCATCCGCAATTCCGCCAATGATATCCAGTCTGCCCCGGCTGATAAGCATGAGAACCAGGTTCAAAACCAGTGGCTTTACCCCTTTCATATGCTCGGACAGCAGTTTCGATTTTGCCTCAAAATGGACTTTGGGGCTCTCCAGAAACGTTCTGATATCCTCATCTTTTACGGTTTGAACCATCTTTTCCAGGTCAGATTGCCAGCGTTCCAGCTCGCCGGCCTCCGATGCGATTTCAAAGACCGCCTGCGCATATCGCTTCGAGGATGCTCTATTCGCCACGTCCGCTCCTTAAAATCGTTTATTTCTCTTTCAGGGCATCGCTCTCTTCCAGGACCTTGTCAATGAGGTCGCGATGCGCCTTCTTATCCAGAGAACGGTCAATGACCTTCTCCGCCGCCATTATGGTGATGTCAGCCACTTCCTTTCGCAGCTCGCTGATGGCCTCGTCCCGCTCGCGTTTAATCTCGTCGCGTGCCCGGGTAATGAGCGCTTCAGCTTCCTGTCTGGCGCCTTGCCTTGCCTTCTCCTTGACTTCCTCGCCGGCTTTCGCCGACTGGTCAATACGTTCCCGCCCTTCCTTGCTGGCCGCCGCCAGTTGCTTTTTCACCTCTTTTTCGGTGAGAGCAACCTGCTCTTTAATAGCATCCGCCTCTTCCATGCTGTCCTTGATTCTTTTAGAACGCTCATCAAGCATCCTCATCACCGGCTTGTAGGCAACAAAGTAGAGGACCACGAGCAAAATCACCACGTTTACCACCTGCGCCAGCAACGTGGGCACATTTATGCCAAGTCCGGCCAGTCCCTCCATAGTTAACTCCTCGTTACCTTTCCCGTCCTACAGATATACCTGGCACCGTCACGCGAAAAGAATCGCCATCAATACCATGCCCATAACAAAGCATGCACCCAGTATGACGGCGGCAATAATGATACCTATTGAAATTGGTATGCCATCCTGTCCCATATCGTCCTCCTACACAATCAATGCCAGGATAATGGCGACAATCAACGCGTAAATACCGATTGCCTCGCAGAAAGCAGTCACCAGAATCATGTTAGTCATTATCGGACCGCTTGCCTCCGGATTGCGGGCTATTCCCTGGAGTGCCGAGTAGCCAATAAGCCCGATTCCCAGCGCCGGCCCCAGTAACCCCAGCCCGGCCGTCAGACCCACGGCCAACATCTTCATTGTCACTGGATCCATATTCAACCTCCTTCAGCGATTTACCAAAGCATAATATTTTTTATGTCAAGTCGACTCTTCTCCGTGGTGGGCCACCGCCAGGGTCATAAAGACCAAGGTCAGCCCGCCAAAGATGAGCGCCTGAACAAAACCAACGAGCAGCTCGAGACCGTAGAACGGCAGGGCAAAAACCCACGGTATCAGGAATGCCGCGATGAGCAGCAGTATTTCACCGGCGGTCATATTGCCAAAAAGACGAAAGGTGAAGCTGACAACACGCACCAGTTCGCTCAATGCTTCCAGAAGCCCCACGAAGATATGAATGAACCCGGTGAACAGCCCGCCCAGCCCGGCCTTCAACCGGCCCTTTACCATCTGCCTTATGCTCTCGAAAAATTGCCCTACATTGAGAAATTTGCCCAGATAGCGGAGCCCCAGTGATTTCAAACCAAAGTATTCAACGAAGACAAATGACACCAACGCCAGTGCCAGAGGCATATTGATATCGGTATTGGCGCCACGGAACAGATGCACATGTTCACCC